>NZ_JBHWJY010000138.1:0-12270 GCF_042731135.1 Streptomyces sp. NPDC059874 | reverse complement strand
ATCCAGCCCGGCACGATCCAAGTCCGGCCGGGCGAAAATCCAGCCCCGCCGGCGTTTGAGGCGCGGGTACGGGGCGGAGCCCCGGATCTTTGGGGCGCGCTGGACAGCGGCGCCGGGCACACTCCAGCCTCGCCGGCGTTTGAGGCGCGGGGTACGGGGCGGAGCCCCGGATCTTTGGGGCGCGCTGGACAGCGGCGCCGGGCACACTCCAGCCTCGCCGGCGTTTGAGGCGCGGGTCTGGGCGGAGCCCAGGGGTCGCGGAGCGGCCCTTTCAGCCTCGCCGGCGTTTGAGGCGCGGGCGGTGGTTAGTCCTCGTGGATCGGGACGCGGCCGTTCAGGGACGGGGTCGTGGGGTCCGGGGCCGCGGCCGGGGGTTGGGACATGGAGGCGAGGAGTTGGCGGGCCACGCCCAGGCCCGCTCCACCCATGGAGAGGGCCTTCGCGAACATCTCCGACATGCCCTCCGCCCCGTTCAGCAGCACCATGTGCTCCACGTTCCCGAAGGCCCCCGCACCCGCCTCCACGATCGCCGGCCAGTTCTCGGCCAGCTGCTGCGCGACCACCGCCTCCTGGTTCTCCGCCAGCGCGGCGGCCCGCGCCTTGATGGCCTCCGCTTCGGCGAGGCCCCTCGCCTTCGCGGCCGCCGCCTCGGCGAGACCGCGGGCCTGCGTGGCCGCCGCCTCCGCCTCACCCGTCGCCCGCGTCGCGGTCGCGGCCGCCAGACCGCGGGCCTCCGTCGCCGCCGCGTCCGCCGTCGCGGCCGTCTTGACGCGCGTCGCCTCCGCGGCCGCCGCCAGCTCCGTTTCCTTCGCCTTCGCCTGCGCCGCCGAGATCCGCGCGTCGCGGTCCGCCTCGGCCCGGGTCCTGGTCTCGTACGCCTTCGCGTCGGCCGGCTTGCGCACGTCCGCCTGGAGCTGCTGCTCCCGCCGGTGCGCCTCCAGCTCCGCGACCTTGGTCTCCTGGACCACGACCTCCTGGCGGGCGGCCGCCTCCGACAGCGGGCCCGCCTGCCGGGCGGTGGCCGCCGCCTTGTCGCGTTCGGCCTGGTAGCCGGCCTGGAGGATCTCGCTGTCCCGGGTGGCCTCCGCCATCCGCGCGAACGCGGTCTGCTCGGCCTCGGTCGCCAGCCGGTTCGCCTCGGCCTGCGCGATCCGCGCGTCCCGCTGCACGGCGGCGGCGTGCGGCATGGCCAGGTTCTTGATGTAGCCGGTCGGGTCCTCGATCTCGTGGATCTGGAGGGAGTCGACGATGAGGCCGAGCTTCTCCATCTCCGTGCCGCAGGCCGCCCGGGTCTGCCCGGTGAGCTTCTCCCGGTCGCGGATCATGTCCTCGACCGTCAACCCGCCCACGATGGACCGCAGGTGGCCGGCGAAGACGATGTGCACCCGCTCCGGCATCATCTTCTGCTGGTCGAGGAAGCGGCGCGCCGCGTTGGCGATGGACACCAGGTCGTCGCCGACCTTGAAGATGACCACGCCCTTGACGCGCAGCGGGATGCCCTGGTGGGTGACGCAGTCCACCGACAGCTGGGTCTCGTTCAGGTCCAGGGAGAGCTTGCGCACCGCCTGTACGCCCGGGACGACGAGCGTTCCGCGCCCGGTGACGATCCGGAACCCCATGCCCTCGCCGAGACCCTCGGTCTTGTGCGTGGAGCCGGAGATGACGAGTGCCTCGTTGGGTTCGGCCACCCGCCACATGAGCTTGAACAGGCCGATCAAAGCCACGATTGCGGCGAGTACGATCCCCGCCACGACGCCGATAGCCATCGGCAACGCCCCCTTATTTCAGTGCCGTTCGGCACCGACGAGGGCGAGTCTGCGCCCGCCCGCCCCTGGCGGGAAGGGATCGGCGTGCTCTTATCGCCATCTTGATACACACGGACGGCGAGGCGGCTCAGTTGTCGTAGGCGGCCATCACGTACACCGTGCGCGGTGGCTGGTATTCCACGACCGTGACCACCGTCCCGACGGCGAGCCGCTCCGGCCCCGCTCCCGGCACCGGGTGGGCGAGGAAGTGCTCCGCTCCGCCCCGGATCCGTACGATGACCTCGCCGACCAGGCCCGGCCCGACCGTCCCGGTCACCCGGCCGGTCATCCCCACCATTTCCATGCCCGCGTCCCCCATGTCGCGAGGGTACGCCGCCGCGGCGGATCCAGGCCCTCCTCGGCGAGCCGGTGTTCCTGCGTGTCAGGCCGCCGCGGCGGCGGCCGGCCGGCGCAGGAAGGACAGCCACAGGGGGACCGCCATGCCGATGACCGCCGTGAGCGAGGAGAGGGTGTAGGCGAGGCAGACGCGAGTGGCGACGTCGCCGGGGATCAGGGTGACGCCGATCAGGACGAGGGTGGCGACGGTCCAGCCGAGCAGCTGCAGGCGGTGCTTGTGCAGGACCAGCAGGGCCTGGCCGAGCACCATGGCGAGCATGTAGAAGAGGGTGCCGGCGGAGATCCAGAAGAACGCGGCGTACCCGAGCCCTTCCTCGGCCTTGAAGAGCACCTGGATGAGCCACGGCCCCAGCAGGGTGGCGGGGATGCCGCCGGCGAGGCCGAGCGCGGTGACCACCAGGGAGGTCCGGCCGAGCAGCCTGGAGAAGCCGGCCCGGTCGCCGGCGGCCGCGGCGGAGGACAGTCCGGAGAGCAGCGAGGCCTGGAGCGAGCCGAAGACGAAGAGCGGTACGCGGGCCAGCACGATCGCGTTCAGCAGGCCGGCGACGAGCGCGCCCTCGGTGGGCGCCAGCAGCTTGGTGCTGACCACGGCGGCGTTGACGACGACCTGGGAGAGCAGGGTCGAGACGATGAGCGGGCCGAGCCCGCCGAGGAGCGCCGACCAGTGGGGCGCCGGTCCCCTGCCGAGCCCGCGCAGGACGGGGCCCGAGGTGACCAGGGCGGCGACGAGCGGGGCCACGACGAGGATCAGCGCGAAGGCCAGCGGGGAGCGGACCCCGGCGAGGGCGAACGCCCCCGCGAGGCCGATGCGCAGGATGCCGTCGATGGCCAGCTGCCAGCCGAAGGGGGCGAAGCGGCCGAGGCCGGCCAGGATGCCGCGGCAGATGTTGCTGAGGGCCATGGCGGCGAAGGCCATGGCGAGCGTGCCGACCATCTCGGTGTGGCCGTAGAAGAAGGTGTCGGCGAGGAGCGGGGTCGCCCACCACACGCCGGCGGCCAGCAGGAGGACCACGCCGAGGGTGAGTCCGGCGAGCCGGCGCACGACGCCGGAGACGCCCGTGCCGGCGACGCGGTGCGCGGCGACGATCCGGGTGAGTTCCTGTTCGACGGGGAAGAACAGGCCGATGCCGACGGACATGAGGATCGTCCACAGCACCGAGAGGGCGGCCATGCCCTCGGTGTCGAGGCTGTGGCCCGCCGCCATCAGGTGGACGTACGAGGCGGCCCCGAGCACGACCGTGCCGCTGATCACCAGGGTGGTGCCCGGCGGCAGGCTGCTCGCGATCCTCGCCAGCGGCGACCGCTTCACCGTCGCGGTCGCCGTGACGTCCGGTGTGTTCACGACTGCTGGGCGGCCTTCACCTTGAGCGGCTCCCACCAGGCGCGGTTCTCGCGGTACCAGTCGATCGTGGAGGCCAGGCCCTCTTCGAAGGTGACCTGCGGCGCGTAGCCGAGCTCCTCGCTGATCTTGGTGATGTCGAGGGAGTAGCGCAGGTCGTGGCCCTTGCGGTCCTCGACCGGCTCGACCATGTCCCAGCCGACGCCGGCGGCGTCCAGCAGCAGGCCGGTGAGCTCCTTGTTGGTGAGCTCGACGCCGCCGCCGATGTTGTAGACCTGGCCGGCGCGGCCCTTGAGGAGCGCCAGCTCGATGCCCCGGCAGTGGTCCGAGACGTGCAGCCAGTCGCGGATGTTGCCGCCCGTGCCGTACAGCGGGACCTTCTTGCCGTCGATCAGGTTCGTGGTGAAGAGCGGGATGACCTTCTCGGGGAACTGGTACGGCCCGTAGTTGTTGGAGCAGCGCGTCACCACGACGTCCATGCCGTGGGTGCGGTGGTAGGCCAGCGCCAGCAGGTCGGAGCCCGCCTTGGAGGAGGAGTACGGGGAGTTCGGCGCGAGCGGCCACTCCTCGGTCCAGGAGCCCTCGCTGATCGAGCCGTAGACCTCGTCGGTGGAGACGTGGACGAAGCGGCCGACGCCGTGCTTGCGCGCGGAGTCCAGCAGCACCTGCGTGCCGACCACGTTCGTCATGACGAACGGGCCCGCGCCGGCGATGGAGCGGTCCACGTGGGACTCGGCGGCGAAGTGCACCACCGCGTCGTGGCCGGGCATCACCTGGTCGACGGCGTCGACGTCGCAGATGTCGCCGCGGACGAAGCCGTAGCCGGGGTGACCCGCGACGGGGGCGAGGTTTTCCTCGACGCCCGAGTAGGTCAGCTTGTCGAATACCGTGATCTTGGCGGCAGGGTCCGCGGAGAGGAGGGAGCGGACGAACTGCGAGCCGATGAAACCGGCGCCACCGGTCACGAGAATGCGCATAGTGGTTTCACTTTAGCTGGGCCATGCGGGTGACCGGCATCCAGCGCCCCCCGAGGGAGCCGCGGGGGGACCCCGGTGGTGCGCCGCCGTGCCCGGTGGGTTAACGGCCCCGAATGGGCGCAACGTATGGTGGCAGGCATGCGTGGAATTCTTCTGGCGGGCGGCACAGGCTCCCGGCTCTGGCCCCTGACCCGAGCCGTGTCGAAGCAACTCCTCCCCGTCTTCGACAAACCGATGATCTATTACCCGCTTTCCACGCTGGTCATGGCGGGGATCCGCGAAATCCTGATCATCACGACCCCCCAGGACCAGGAGCAGTTCCAGCGGCTCCTCGGCGACGGATCGCAGCTCGGCCTCGACCTCCAGTACGCGGTCCAGGAGCGCCCCGAGGGCATCGCGCAGGCCTTCGTGCTCGGCGCGGACTTCATCGGGGACGAGCCGGTCGCGCTGATCCTCGGCGACAACATCTTCCACGGCAGCGGCCTCGGCACGCGCCTGGCCGAGCGCACCGACCCCAAGGGCGGCATCGTCTTCGCCTACCCCGTCGCGGACGCGACCGCGTACGGCGTGGTGGAGTTCGACGCGGACGGCCGGGTCATCTCCATCGAGGAGAAGCCCGAGAAGCCGAAGTCCCGCTACGCGGTGCCGGGCCTGTACTTCTACGACAACCGCGTCGTCGAGATCGCCCGCACGATCACCCCGAGCGCCCGCGGCGAGCTGGAGATAACCGCCGTCAACGACGCCTACCTGCAGAACGGTGACCTGGAGGTCACCGTCCTCGACCGGGGTACGGCCTGGCTGGACACCGGCACCTTCGTCTCGATGGTCCAGGCCTCGGAGTTCGTGCGCGTGATCGAGGAGCGCCAGGGCTTCAAGATCGGCTGCATCGAGGAGGCCGCCTGGCGGGCCGGCTTCGTCTCCGACGAGCAGCTGCGCGAGCTGGCCGAACCGCTGACGAAGAGCGGCTACGGCGACTACCTGCTGGCCCTGCTCGACGAGGAGAACGCCCGATGAAGTTCCGCGAGCTCTCCATCGAAGGCGCCTGGGAGATCACCCCGGTCCAGCACGGCGACCCGCGCGGGCTGTTCATGGAGTGGTACCGCTTCGACCACCTCGCCGAGGCCGTCGGCCACCCGCTGCGCCTCGCCCAGGGCAACCTCTCCGTGTCGGCGAAGGACGTCGTGCGCGGCATCCACTTCGCGGACGTCCCGCCCGGCCAGGCCAAGTACGTCACCTGCGTGCGCGGGGCCGTCCTCGACGTGATCGTGGACCTGCGTGTGGGATCGCCCACGTTCGGCCGGCACGAGTTCGTCCGCCTCGACGACGTGGACCGCCGCGCGGTCTACATCTCGGAGGGCCTGGGCCACGGTTTCTGCGCGCTGACCGACGACGCGACGCTCTCCTACATCTGCTCGGAGACCTTCAACCCCGCCGCGGAGCACTCGGTCCACCCGCTCGACCCGGACCTGGCGATCGACTGGCCTGCCGGTGCCGCTGCCCAGCTGTCGGCCCGCGACGCGGCCGCGCCCTCGCTCGCCGAGGCGATCGAGACCGGCCTGCTGCCGGACTACGAAGAGTGCCTGCGCTACCGCCGGTCGCTGCGCGACGGCGGTTGAGCCCTCCGACTCCTGCCCAGTCCCGTCTTCCCGAAAGCCCTGGTACGCCACACATGAGCACTCTCGACATCATGCTGCCCTACTACGGCGACGTGGCTCTGATGCAGGCCGCGGTGCGCAGCATCCTGGCCCAGAGCGACCCGAACTGGCGGCTCACGGTGGTGGACGACGGCCAGGAGCCGTCCGTCCCCGGCTGGTTCGCGGAGCTCGACGACCCGCGGGTCTCGTACCAGCGCAACGAGCAGAACCTCGGCGTCACCGGCAACTACCGCAAGTGCCTGGGCCTGGTTCGCGAAGAGCACTTCGTGATGATGGGCACCGACGACATCATGCTGCCCGAGTACGTGGCGACGGTGCGGGCCGCGATAGCGAAGCACCCGGGGATAGGCATGGTGCAGCCCGGCGTCCAGGTCATCGACGGCGAGGGCAGGCTCGCCGAGGGACTGGTCGACCAGTCCAAGAAGCGGCTGTACGCGCCCCGCGTCAACGGCGAGCTGCTGATGGGCGGCGAGCGGCTCGCGACCAGCCTGCTGCGTGGGTGCTGGGTGTACTTCCCGTCCATCTGCTGGCGCACCGAAGCGGTCCGCAAGGCGGGCTTCCGGGACAACCTGGAGGTCACCCAGGACCTCGCGCTGGAGATCGACCTGATCCAGGCCGGGGAGCAGATGCTGATATCCGACACCCTGTGCTTCCAGTACCGCAGGCACGCGGTCAGCATCTCCTCCCAGCAGGCGTTCACCGGCCGCCGCTTCCAGGAGGCCAACCGCTTCTTCATGGAGGTCGCGGACCGGCTGGACGCGCAGGGCTGGACGAAGGCCGCGAAGGCCTCCCGGCTGCACCTGTCCTCCCGGATCCACGCGGCGACGATGCTGCCCGGCGCGCTGAAGAACCGGCAGTCCGAGGGCGCCCGCACCCTGCTGCGGCACGTCACCGGTACCGATCACCGCTAGGCCGTCCCTTCCGGATCCTGCTCCCCCAGCCACCGCTGGGAGGTCCCCAGACCTGCGCCGCCCGGCACCGCGCCTCTCCGTTGCGATCCACGGCACCGAACGGCGCGGGCTTCATCCGCCAAGTACACAAGAGACGACCTGGCGGGTGTCCGATGGACCGGGGCTGATGCAGCCTGATCCGAAAGACACACCGCAGCCCCCATTCGCCCGACCGCCCGGAGCCCGAACCCCATGTCAGTCACCCGCCCTTCCCTGCCCCGCGTGGCCGTCCTCGGAGCGACCGGCTTCATAGGCCGGGCCCTGTGCGCCACGCTCGACGAGCGCGGCCACGGCCTGCTCGCCATCGCCCGCAAGACGCCGTCCTCCGCGCTGCCCGGCGAGTTCGCCGCCTTCGACCTCACCGTCGACCCGCCGGCCGCCCTGGCCGAGCTCCTCGCGGAGCAGCGGATCGATGTCGTCGTCAACGCGGCGGGCGGCATGTGGGGCCTGACGGACGAGCAGATGGTCCCCGCGAACCTCGGCATGGTCACCCGCCTGCTGGAGACGCTCGAGCTCATGGCTCAGCCGCCGCGGCTGGTGCAGATCGGCTCCGTGCACGAGTACGGCACCTTCCCGATCGGCGTGACCTACACCGAGGACTCCCCCGCGCGTCCCTCGACGGCCTACGGGCAGCTGAAGCTCCAGGCCACCGAGCTGATCGCCGACACCATCCGCGCCAAGGGCCTCGACGCGATCGTCCTGCGCCTGGGCAACGTCATCGGCGCGGGCCAGCCGGCACACAGCCTGCTCGGCGTCATGGCCGGCAAGCTCGCCGAGGGACAGGCCGCCGGCGGCGCGGAGCTGTCGCTGATGCCGCTCACCGCGCAGCGCGAGTTCCTCCACCTGCAGGACGGCATCGACGCCATCGTCGCCGCCCTCACCCCCGCGGGCCCCTGCCCGCCGGTCCTCAACCTGGGCCTGGGCAGGGCGACTTCCGCCCGGGAGCTCGTCGAGCTGCTGATCGAGGAGAGCGGCGTGCCGACGCGCATCACGGAGGTGCCCGCCCCGGACGGCGCCGGTCCCGAGACCGAGTGGCACCAGCTCGACATCAGCGCCACCGAGCGGGCGCTGGGCTGGAAGCCGGTCCGCAGCCTGCGCGACGCGGTCGCCGAGCTGTGGCAGGCCGCAGGCCCGGTCAACGTCTCCCAGGAAGCCTGACTCCCCTATGTCTCGCAGCGCATCCGTCCTGCCCGGCCATCGCGGAACCCTCGGTGAGCTGTACTCGCCGCGGGCCAACAGCTTCGGCGTGCTGCGGCTGGCCCTCGCCTCGTCGGTCGTCCTCTCGCACGTGTGGCCGACCGGATGGGGCCCCCTGGACCCGCTGTGGCGGTACAGCGGGCAGCAGACCGACGTCGGCAAGATGGCCGTCATCGGCTTCTTCGTTCTGTCCGGCTTCATGATCACGGGCAGTGGTGCCCGCGGCACCTCCGGCCGCTACGCCTGGCACCGCGCCCTGCGCATCCTGCCCGGCCTGTGGGGCTCGCTCCTCGTCTCGGCGCTGATCATCGTGCCCGCGCTGTACCACCACCTGCACGGCACGTTGGACGGCTACTGGAACCACCCCCAGGGGCCGGTCGGTTACCTCCGGGGCATGTGGGACACCTCGACCAGCACCCACTGGGACATATCCGGGGTGGTGGCCGAGGGAAGGGCCCGCGGAACCAACTTCGACCAGAGCGTCAACGGCGCCCTGTGGTCCCTCAAGTACGAGATCCTCTGCTACGTGATGGTCGGCGTGCTGGCCGCCGCCGGCGTCCTCAGCCGGGCCCGCAAGCTCGTCCCGCTGTCCGCCGTGTTCCTCGGCATCCTGATCCTGCGGGACTGGATCACCGCCCCCTCCGTGCGCGGCATCCCGGGCGACATGCGGAGCAACCTGCAGGTGCCGTTCCTCGGCGAGATGAATGTGCACTTCATCGTGCACCTGTGCTTCGTGTTCCTCATCGGCGCCACGTTCCACCTGTACCGCGACCGGGTGCCGGTCAACGACGGCCTGGCCCTGATCTGCGCCCTGGTGCTCGGCGGCACGCTCGCCTTCGGCGGTGTCTTCGTCTTCGGCTACCCGGCCTTCGCCTACCTGCTGCTGTGGCTCGCCGTACGGCTGCCGCGCCCGTTCCAGAAGGTCGGCCGCAAGCGCGACTACTCGTACGGGATCTACATCTACGGCTTCACCGTGGAGCAGGCGCTGGCCCTGCTGGGCTACGCGAAGTACGGCAAGCCCGTCTTCCTGGTGCTGGCGATGGCCGGCACGGTGGTGCTGGCGGCCCTGTCCTGGCACCTGATCGAGTCCCAGGCGATGAAGCTGAAGAACTGGACTCCCTGGTTCGTGCGCAGGCTCAAGCAGCGCGGTTCCGCGCCCGCCGTCGAGGAGTCGAAGCCGCGGTCCGAGCCGGAGTCCTCCCCGGCCGTCACCGTCTGACACACCCCACCGAACGGCCACGGGCGTGGCCGTTCGGTGGTGCCGGCTGTCTAGGAGTGGCCCAGGTCCTCGGACGCGAGGTCCGTCGGGGGCACCGAGCCCGTGTCCGCGGCGGGGGCCGGGTGGAGCATGAACTCGTCCGCGGCCATCGAGTCGAGCACCGGCGGCGCGGGCCTCGGCGTCTTCGGCATGACCGCGGCCTCCGAGTGACCGCCGCAGCCGTACGAGAGGGAGACCAGGCGGCCGTCGGCCGGGCTGAACTCGTTCGCGCAGACACCGAAGGCCTGGCCGAGCGAGCCGCCGATCGCGACGAGGAAGCCGCAGGAGACGCAGGACGCGGGCGCGGCCTGCGCCATCGGGGTCTTCGCGCCGAAGCCCTCGTCCCAGCGGTCGGCCGCACTGTGCAGCCCGTACCGGGACAGGACGCGCGCACGCCGCATGCCCAGTTCCTCGGCCACCGAGGTGATGGAGCCGCGCACCGGGACCACCGCGCGGTCGGTGACGTCCGCGTCCTCCGCCTCGACCAGCTCGGCCATCTCCGCGGAGACCACCGAGTTCGGCGGCGGGGCGTCCTCGCCCGACCAGCCCGGCTCCAGCCGCAGGTCCTCGGCGTCGGTGGGCAGCAGGTCGCCCGGGCCCATGTCGCCGGGGCGCAGCCGCTCGCTCCACGGCACCCACTCCGGCGCGAGCAGCGCGTCGTCGCCGGGCAGCAGCACCGTTTCGTCGAGGGTGACGTTCTTGGCGCGGGAGGCGCGGGTCACGGTGACGGCCCAGCGCCAGCCCCGGTAGCCCGGTTCCTTGCACTCGAAGAAGTGAGTGACGACGCGGTCACCCTCCGAGACGGCGGAGACGTGCTCTCCCACCACCCCGGGGAACGCGGCCTCTTCGGCCGCCGCGCGGGCGAGTTCCACCGCCTCCACACACAGGCGGTCGGGGGCAGGGGTACGCGGGGTACGGCTTCGCGTCGTCGCAGCACTCACTGGTCTCGTTCTCTCCTACGCCGTCTCACGTGTGCGCCGTCCGTACTGTCGTCCACAACGACCCGTCGGTGCTGTCCGTACGTGGCGCGGGCGGAGCGGACCAGAGGGCCGCGTCGACGTCCGCACCCGATCGGACTCCGGGCGCACCTTTATGCGATCCATTCTGCGGGATCGCGAAGAGGCGCGCGGCCAGGAGCAACCGCCGGTGGCGCGCTACGCACGCTACCTCCTCCGAAGCCTTCGGCCCACATGCAAGGTCCGATTCGCGGACATGGAGACGGGATGGGCCCGGGCGAGCACGCGCCGGGAAGGCTGCCGGCGGGCATGGTGGGGCACTATGGCCAGGTGGCACCCGTACGGTCGTCCGCCGACGGCTCGGGACCGGCCAGGCGGGCCGGCCGGGCCCTGGGGCGTGCCCTGCACATGCCGATCACCGGGACGGCCCGCGGGATCCGGCGGGCCACGCACGCGCACGGGGCCGGTGAATCGGGCCTCGGCCGACTCATCGAACTGCACGCCATCAACGGCGCCGGCGACATGATGATCACGGTGGCGCTGGCCTCGACGGTGTTCTTCTCCGTCCCCACGGACGAGGCCCGCGGCCGGGTGGCCCTGTACCTGGCCATCACGATGGCCCCCTTCACCCTGCTGGCCCCGGTGATCGGCCCGCTGCTGGACCGGCTGCCGCACGGCCGACGGGCCTCCATGGCGGCCGCGATGCTGGCCCGCGCGCTGCTGGCACTGCTGATGTCGGGCGCGGTCGCCACGGGAGGGCTGGAGCTGTACCCGGCGGCGCTCGGTGTCCTCGTCGCGTCCAAGGCGTACGGGGTCGTGCGCAGCGCCGTGGTCCCGCGCCTCCTGCCGCCCAGGTTCTCACTCGTCAAGGCGAACTCCCGGGTCACACTGGCCGGTCTGCTCGCCACGGGCCTGGCCGCGCCGGTGGGCGCCGGGCTGCACACGATCGGGCCGCAGTGGCCGCTGTACGGGGCCTGCGCGATCTTCATCTGGGGGACCTTCGCGGCGTTCTCGCTGCCGCACAAGGTCGACATGGCGGAGGGCGAACGCCGGGCGCGACTGTCCACGCACGAGGCGCACTCGAAGCGGCCGGGCCTGCGGACGGTGAGCCGCTCGGTGCTGTGCGGGCTCCTCGCCAACGCCTCCATGCGCGGGCTGTCCGGGTTCCTGATCTTCTTCCTCGCGTTCCTGCTGCGCGAGCACCCGCTGGGCGGGCAGAGCGCGGCGGTGTCGCTGGGCATCGTGGCCGTCTCGGCGGGCGTCGGCAACGCGTGCGGCACGGCGGTGGGCGCGTGGTTGCGGGCCCGCGCGCCGGAGGCGATCATCGCGGCCGTCCTCTCCCTCACCCTCGGTGTCGCGATCCTGGCGGCGGTCTTCTTCAGCGGGCTGTTCATGGCCGTCCTGGGCGCCACGGCGGGCTTCTGCCAGGCGCTGGCGAAGCTCTCGCTGGACGCGATGATCCAGCGGGACGTCCCGGAGGCCGTACGCACCTCCGCCTTCGCCCGCTCGGAGACGTTGCTCCAGGTGGCGTGGGTGCTGGGCGGGGCGATCGGCATCGCCCTCCCGCTGAACGGCGTCCTGGGCATGTCCGTAGCCGCGGGGACGGTCGCCCTGGGCACCACCATGGCCTACCGCGGCCTCCTCGCCGCCCCCCGCCACCACCCGGGCACCCCCCGCCCCCGCGTCGCCTAGCGCCGCTGCTGGGGCTCCGCCCCAGACCCCGCGCCTCAAACGCCGGCGAGGCTGGAATTGCCCTCCGGGCAATCCAGCCGCTGT
>NZ_JBHWJY010000137.1:0-12327 GCF_042731135.1 Streptomyces sp. NPDC059874 | reverse complement strand
CGCAGCCAACTCCTTAGCCAGCACACCCGATCAACGACACAGCCCATCAGCCCGACACTCCACCGACGACCGAACCTGACCAAGCACTACTAGGGTCTGTCGTCAAATGCCCGTCGTCAGCTTTTCCCACTCCCCCCGGTCCGGTCCCGCCGGCCTCGGCGCGTAGTCCGGCCGCGCCTCCAGCCAGCGCGCCACCCGGGCCCGGATCTCCGGGTCGGCGTACGCGCGCTCCGGCGGCTCGGCCAGGTGACGGACCCGTGCCCGCGCCCGCATCACCTCCGGGTCCTCCAGCGCGCAGTCGAACAGCGCCGCCACCTCGCGCGGCGTCCCCGAGCGCACCGCCCGGGTCGCGAACCGCTCCCCGATGGCCGAGTCCGCGACCACCTGGAAGTCGAACCAGGGCTTCAGCGTGCGCACCGCCCAGTCGTGGTACCGGGCGGCGTACCGCTCCGATCCGGGGTCCTGGTGCGCCGTACGGGCCACCCTGCGCGCCGCCCACAGGGCGAGGGAAGTGCCCTGCCCGAGGGTCGGGTTGGTGTGCGTGATCGCGTCCCCGACCGGCACCAGCCCGCTCACCACCGGGCCCCGTTCGTCGGCCTGCGGGCTCCACCGGTTGTCCAGGCTCGCGGTGGCCAGTACGTCCGACAGCGGCTGCGCGCCCAGTGCCAGCCAGGCCTCGCCGGGCGGGAAGGCCCGCGCCGCCCCCTCGAAGATCGCGGGATCGCGCAGCGCCGAGCGCGTGGTGTCGGTGGTGTGCACGAACAGCGTCACGGCGAACACCCGGTTGTCGGCGGGGAAGACCGCGCACCCGGCGAAGGCCCCGCCGGTCACCGCCCAGGGCCGCCGCGGCCCTTCGTCCATGCCCTCGGGCAGCCGGTACCAGCGGCAGAAGTAGGCGAGTCCGGTGCGGTGCCGTTCCACAACGGCCGGCCTGCAGCCCGCCGCCGCCAGCCAGCGCTCGATTCCGCCCCGACGCCCGCCCGCGTCCACCACGAGGTCACCCTCGTGACTCCCCTCACCGGTCGTCACCCCCGTCACCCTGATCCCAGGGGTCGTGGTCAGCCCGGTGACCGGCTCCCCGTACCGCGAGACGACCCCCGGTTCGGCGCGCAGGGCCGTGGCCAGCGCGCTCTCCAGCAGGATGCGCCGGGCCTGGATCATGACGAGGTCCTCGTCACCGGGGCGCGCGGGAGGGCGTGTGTCGAACCAGTCCAGCTCGTGTCGTTCGCGCGCGCCGAGCCGGAGCATCTCCTCGTACACGTCGGGCAGTTCGTCGCGCAGGACGCCGCGCGCGGCGCCGAGCAGTGCGTGCGGCTGGCTCGCCTGCGGTACGGACGGCCGGCGCCAGCCGAAGAAGTCGCGGTCGAGGGCGGTGCCCGGGGCCCGGGTGTCGCGTTCGAACAGTTCGGCGGTGTGCCCGTGCCGTGCCGCGAGCAACGCGGTGGCCAGGCCTCCGATACCTCCGCCGATGACCAGCACATGTGCCATTGCGCCCCCCTGAGCCGCTGGACGGTACGACGATCAGACCGCCCAGAGCCTGCGCGCACGGAACCCGCCCAAAACTCGCACAGTCGTCCGAAGATCAGCTGCCGGCGCGGTACGCCTCCACCGCCCGGCGGGCCTGCTCCTCGATCAGGTCCGTGTTGATGGCGACGGCCGCCTGGACCCCCTGCGCGGCGGCGCCCGCGACCTGCGCCATCGGGGCCGTCACGTTCCCCGCCACCCAGACCCCGGGCAGTGCGGTGGCCCCGGTCGCCGCGTCCGAAGCGACGAAGGTGCCGATCACCCGGCCGTCCCGCTCCAGGCCGGTCGTGGGCAGGCCCAGGCTGGTCAGTACACCGGAGCGGGCGGTGAACCGCGGGGCCACCACCAGCGCCCGGCATTCCGCGACGCCCCCGCCCGCCAGGGTCACCCCGCTCAGCCGGTCGTCCCCGTCGACGGCGAGGCCCGTCACCTCCCCCTCGACCACCGCCACCCCGAGGGCGGCCAGCAACTCGCGGTCCTCGGCGGTGAGCTCCCAGGTGTGCGCCAGCAGGGTGGTCCGCTCGCTCCAGTGCCGCCACAGCTGCGCCTGGTGCACGGAGAGGGGGCCGCCGGCCAGCACCGCGACCGGCGCGTCCCGGACCTCCCAACCGTGGCAGTACGGGCAGTGCAGCACGTCCCGCCCCCAGCGCGCCGCGAGTCCCGGTACCGCGGGCAGCTCGTCCACCAGCCCGGTGGCCACCAGCAGGCGCCGGGCCCGGACCGTCGAGCCGTCCCCGCAGCGCACGAGGAACCCGCCGTCGGGCAGCCGGTCCGCCGCGATGGCCGTGCCCTGCCGGATCCGCACGCCGTAGCCGGTCACCTCCTCCCTGCCCCTGGCCGCCAGCTGGGCCGGGTCGCGACCGTCGTGGCCGAGGTATCCGTGCATGTGCGCGGCGGGGGCGTTGCGCGGGTTGCCCGCGTCGATGACGAGCACCGACCGGCGGGCCCGGACCAGGGTCAGCGCCCCGGCCAGCCCGGCGGCCCCGCCACCCACGACCACCACGTCGAACAAGGTGTCCATCGTTTCCTCTGCGTCGTCCATGCCGGTGAGCGTCCGCCCGGGTATCCACATTTGACAAATGTCCTTGCCGAAGTGGCAAATGGAGCCATGGCCACGGAGGAACGTGACGAGGAGCTCGCGGGCGTGCTGACCGCCGTGGGCCCACGGCTGCGCGCCCTGCGCCGGCAGCGCGGCACCACGCTGGCCGAGCTCAGCGAGACCACCGGGATCTCCCTCTCCACCCTCTCCCGGCTGGAGTCGGGGCAACGTCGGCCGACTCTGGAGCTGCTGCTTCCGCTCGCGCGGGCGCACCGGGTGGCGCTGGACGAGCTGGTCGGCGCCCCGGAGACCGGGGATCCCCGCATCCGGCCGCGCCCCTTCGTCCGGCACGGCAGGACGTACGTGCCGCTGACGCGGGATTTCGGCGGGTTGCGCGCCTACAAGACGGTCCTGCCGCCCGCCGAGGACCTGCCGCCCGGGCACGCGCACGAGCTGAAGGTCCACGAGGGCTACGAGTGGCTGTACGTGCTGTCCGGGAAGGTGCGGCTGCTGCTCGGCGAGCACGACCTGATCCTCGGCCCGGGAGAGGCCGCCGAGTTCGACACGCACACTCCGCACGCCATCCTGAACGCCGGGCCGCGCCCCGCCGAGTTCCTGAACCTCTTCGGCCCGCAGGGCGAGCGGATCCACGTCCGGGCCCGACCCACCACGCCCACCACGTCACCGGAAGGACGCCGATGAAGAACGCCGACAACGCCGGCAGCACCGACAGCACCGACAGCACCCACGCCGGCGACTCCACCACCGCCAAGGAGCGCCCCGAGCGGGCCGTGCCCCAGCCCAACGCGGTCGTCGGCGTCGGGCTCGTCGTCGTGGCAGCGGACGGCCGGGTGCTGCTCGGCCAGGCGCACGACGGCCGCTGGGAGCTGCCCGGCGGCAAGGTCGACCCCGGGGAGGGCTTCGAGCAGGCGGCCGCCCGGGAGTTGGCCGAGGAAACGGATCTGCGGGCGGCCCCCGAGGCGATCCGCGTGCTCGCCGTCCAGATCGACGCGAAGGCCGGTCTGACCCGGCTGACGGCGGCCGCCGTCACCACCACGGCGCAGGGCGTCCCCGCCGTCACCGAGCCGCACAAGATCGCCCGGTGGGAGTGGTTCGCCCCGGAGGCGATCCCCGCCGCGCTCTACGCCCCGTCGGCGGCCGTGCTGCGCGCCTGGCGCCCGGACCTCGCGGCGCTGCCGCACGTCCCCTCGTACGACTATCCGACCGCCCCTGTGGACGAAGCCCGCTGAAGCCACCACGGCCGAGGCACCGCCCCGCAGCCGCTACCCGCGCACCCTCACCCTCGGCGCGAAGTGCCCCTCGCTCAGGTCCTCCGCCAGCAGCCGCTTCGCGATCGCGTCCGCCGCCACCCGCAGTTCGGCACTTCGCGGCCTCCCCCGGTCCTGCTCCAGCCGGTCCCCCAGCCAGTCCGCCCACGCGGCCGAGATGACGCCTGCCTCCCGTCGCCCCGCCGGGGTGTGCGAGAAGAAGCCGTTCTGCCGGGTCAGGTAGCCCTCGTCCACCATCCGTTCGAAGACCGGCAGCAGCACCTCCGGCGGCAGGGAGCGTCGCCCTGCGATCAGGCCGAGGCTGGCGTAGCCGACCGTCCGGGTCATCAGGTCCACCTGCATCACCGCCCAAGCGCCCGCCATGTCCAGCCGCGTGGCGGAGGCGTCGACGATCGCCCGTGCCTGCTCCGGCCCCATGTTCCGCACGAGCTTGCCGACCGCAAGCTCCAGCAGCTTGGCGGAGTCGCCCGAGGTCGTGGCCGGCGAGGCGAAGCCGTCGCCCATGTCCGTGGAGCCGGCCCGGGCGCTGTCGCGCAGCCGCACCTGTTTCAGGAGGAGCGCGACCACGAAGCCGACCACCGCCACCGGCACGGTCCACAGGAACACCGTCTGCAGCGCGTCCGCGTACGCGGCGATCACCGGAGCCGCCGCCTCCGGGTCGAGCCCCTTCACGCCCTGCGGGCTCTGTGCCGCCGCCCCGAGCTGCGTCGGATCGGCCCCGGTGGCCCGGGCGGCCTCGGCGACCGCCGATTTCAGCTCGGGAGCGAGGGTGTTGGCGTAGATCGTCCCGAAGACGGCGGTCCCGAAGGAGCTGCCGAGCGTACGGAAGAAGGTGACTCCGGAGGTCGCCGTGCCGAGGTCGGCGTAGTCCACGGTGTTCTGCACGGCGATGGTCAGCACCTGCATGCAGAGGCCGATGCCGGTGCCCAGCACGAACATGTACAGCGATTCCAGCCAGGCACTGGTCCCCGGCCCCATCAAGGACAGCAGGAACAGCCCGGCGCCCATCACCGCGCAGCCCACGATGGGGAAGATCCGGTAGCGGCCCGTCTTGCTGGTGACGTTGCCGCTGAAGACGGAGGCGATCAGCAGGCCGATCACCATCGGCAGGGTGCGCACCCCCGAGACGGTGGCCGAATCCCCGTCCACGTACTGCAGGTAGGTCGGCAGGAAGGTCATCGCGCCGAGCATCGCGAAACCGACGACGAAGCTCAGGACCGAGCAGACCGTGAAGACCGGGTTGCGGAACAACCGCATCGGCAGCATCGGTTCGGCGGCGCGGGTCTCCGCGACGCAGAAGAGCGCCAAGGCCAGCGCGCCGCCCGCGAACAGGGTGATGATCACGCCCGAGTTCCACGCGTACTCGTTGCCGCCCCAGCTCGTGGCGAGGATCAGGGCGCTCGACCCCACCGCGACCAGGGCGATGCCCAGGTAGTCGATGACGGGCCGGCCGGCGGCCCGCACCGAGGGGATCGTGCGCGCGGCCGCGATCACCACCAGGACGGCGATGGGGACGTTGACGTAGAAGCACCAGCGCCAGGTGAGGTTGTCGGTGAACAGTCCGCCCAGGAGCGGTCCGATGACGGTCGAGACCCCGAAGACGGCGCCGATCGCGCCCTGGTACTTGCCCCGTTCGCGCAGCGGCACCACGTCGGCGATCAGTGCCATGGCGGTGACCATCAGGCCGCCGGCTCCGATGCCCTGCACGCCCCGCCACAGGATGAGGAGGGTCATGTTGCCCGCGAGGCCGCACAGGAAGGAGCCGGTGATGAAGATGATCGCCGAAGTCTGGAAGATCAGTTTCCGGCCGAACATGTCGCCGAACTTGCCGACCAGCACGGTCGCCACGGTTTCGGCCAGCAGGTACGAGGTGACGACCCACGACATGTGGTCCCCGCCGCCCAGATCCGCCACGATCGTGGGCAGAGCCGTGCCCACGATCGTCTGGTCGAGTGCGGCCAGCAGCACCCCCAGCATGATCGTGCCGAAGATGACGTTGCGCCGCCGCCGGTCGAGCACGGGTGGCGCGGCGGCTGGGGCGGGGGCAGTGGTCACATCTCGCACTCTCACAGCGGCCCTGCCGCCCCGCACCCGGCACGAGGCCGAACGGGTGGTGCCCGACCGGAATCAGCGCAGGTAGGCGAGGCCGGGATGGGCCGCCGCGTACCCGTCCAACAGCCGCCGGGCCACCCCCACCGAGTCCACCAGCGGATGCAGCGCGAAGGCCTTCACCGCGGCCGCCCGGGAACCGCTCGTCGCGGCCGCCAGGACCTCCCGCTCCACCGCCTTGACCGCCGTCACCAGCCCCACCGCGTGCAGCGGCAGCTGCTCGACGCCCATCGGGTGGGCTCCGTTGGCGTCGACCAGGCAGGGAACCTCGATGACGGCCTCGGCGTCGAGGACGGACAGCGTCGAGCGGTTGGGGACGTTCAGGATCAGCGTGGCCCGCTCGTCGCGCGCGATGGCCCGCATCAGCGCGAGCGCGACCTTCTCGTAGCCGCCGGACTCCAGATCGCTCTCGTCGCGCTCGCCCACGCCGGCCGCCTCGCGGTTCTCGGCCATGTACGTGGCCTCGCGCTCGGCCCTGGTCCGGTCCCACGCCGCCAGCGCCGCCCCGGCCGGTTGCCCGGCCCGGCCCGCCTCGGCGTAGAAGCCGCGCTGCTGGTCGCGCAGGAAGGCCCCGCGGGTCTGCTTGGCCTCCTGGTAGGTCCGTACGGTGTCACGGTTGAAGTAGTAGTAGTGCAAGTACTCGTTCGGGATCGCGCCGAGCGAGCGCAGCCACTCGGCCCCGAAGAGCCGGCCCTCCTCGAAGGACTCCAGGGCGGCGGTGTCGGCCAGCAGCCGGGGCAGTTCGTCGCGGCCGCCGACGCGCAGCCCGCGCACCCACCCCAGGTGGTTGAGGCCGACGTAGTCGATCCAGGCCTCCTCCGGCCGGGCGCCGAGCAGCCGGGCGACGCGCCGCCCGAGGCCCACGGGGGAATCGCAGATGCCGATCACCCTCGCGCCGAGCTCCTCGGCCATCGCCTCGGTGACCAGCCCCGCCGGGTTGGTGAAGTTGATGACCCACGCGTCGGGGGCGGCGCGGGCGATCCTGCGGGCGATCTCCCGGGCCACCGGCACGGTCCGCAGGCCGTACGCGATCCCGCCGGCACCCACGGTCTCCTGGCCCAGCACTCCCTCGGCCAAGGCGATCCGCTCGTCGGCGGCGCGACCCTCCAGGCCGCCGACACGGATGGCGGAGAAGACGAAGTCGGCCCCGCGCAGGGCCTCGTCGAGGTCGCCGGTGGCCGTGACGGCGGGGGCGTCGGGCACCCCGGCGGCCGCGGCCTGGTCCGCGAGCACCCGGGCCATGGCGGCGAGCCGCGCCGGATCCTCGTCGTAGAGCGTCACGTGGGACACCCGGCCCTCGGCATGGTCGCCGAGCAGGGCTCCGTAGACGAGCGGCACCCGGAAGCCGCCCCCTCCGAGGATCGTCAGCCGCACGCCCTTACCGCCCTTCGCCGTCACCGCGGCCCGTGTCGTGTGGCGTGCCGCCGCGCTCGTCCGTGGCACGTCCGGGACCGCGTCCCGGCGCACGCCCGCCCTGGATGCCACGATCCGTGACATCTATTCCGGCACGCCTCCGGTCAGCCGACGGAGTACCGGACCGCGGAGACCAGTGTCCCCCGTCCGGCCGCTCCCGGCCGGTCATCCGCGCCCGGTCACTCCCCCAGCGGCGGCACGGCACGCAGCCGGGCGCCCTGCTGGTGCGCGATCCCGCCGCCCCGGACCGGGCCCAGCGGTGCGCCCTGCGGCGCCGAGAGGATCAGGGTGATCCGCGTCAGCCCCATCTCGTCCAGCATCCGGCTGGTTTCGGCCACCATCCGACAGCGCACGACGCCCCACTGCGGGTCGGGATGACGCACGGTGCGCACCGCCCCGTCCTGCTCGGCCGCTTCGGCCCCGCGCTTGCTCAGCCAGTGCGGCACGCCGTACCGGTAGGCCGCCTCCATGAACGGGTCACGGGCCACCTCCTGACGGATGCTGCGCAGCCCCTCGTCCTCCGGCGCCTCGGCCAGCGCGGTCGCGAACTGCGCCAGCAGCGGTACGCACCAGGCCGGCTCGTGGTCCTCCAGCACGCCCGCCGCGTCCGGGTGGAACAGCACGAAGCGCAGGAAGTTGTCGTCCGGCAGGGCCGTCGGATGCGGCCGTACGGACTGGAAGAGCCGGTCGAAGGCCGAATTGGTGAGCGCGACGTCCCAGCGGTGGTCCACCAGGAAGGTCGGATAGGGCACGGACTCCATGAGGGCCGCGTAGTCGCACAGGTAGTCGCGCTGCGCGGGGTCCTCGGGCAGCCGGTTCTCCTCGGCGGCCCGCCACGTGGGCGGCGGGTCGCGGTCGACCATGACGCGGAACAGCCAGAAGCACTGACGCTCGCTCATCTCCAGGGCCTCGGCCAGGGCGAGCAGTTTGCGGTCCGTCCACTCCTTGACCAGGCCGCGCTCCCAGTTCCCGTACGCACGCACACTGATGCGCAGCCGGGCGGCGAGGTCCTCCTGGCTCAGGCCCAGTTCCTCACGGCGCCGGCGCAAAATCTCCTTGCGTCGCTCCGCCCGTACGGCGCCGCGTGCGGACTCATCGGCCGCCAGGCGCTCTTCACCGGCTCGGGCGAGGCCATCGGACGGGCCCACCGCTGCGAGATGTGGCACCGAGAGCTCCCCCTCCCTCACGGTATGGATCTTCATTTCCGTGTGGCGATCCTGCTACCGACTTCATTCGAGTGTCAACTATTGTGGCAATTCCAGCCTCTTGACAGCTCATTCCCGCCACAGCTGTGGCACGTTCTAGCCCTTCCGGGCCGGAACGGCTAGATTCCAGAAGCCGGCCACGTGCCCGTACCGACTTCGCGCGATCTAGGAGAACCACTGGTGACAGACGGCTTCCCGGCTCCCGTCGCGGCGGCCCACGCACCCCTGGCAGCCACCGTGGCGCGCGTCGCCGAACTCGCGGCCAAGATGGGCCGTGACCGGAACCAGGTCTTCGACCTCCGGCGCCTCTCCGAGGCCTCCGGCGTACCCACGGACGTGGTCAGGACCCTGCTCGACGGCAGGCAGGCCGGCGAACCCGACCTGCAGGCCCGGTTCCTCCAACGTCTCGACCTGCTGCGGCGCACCCGGGTCAAGCCCAACGGCCGCCGCTACACCCAGCAGGAGATCGCCGATGGCGCCGGGATGTCCCGGCAGCAGGCCGGCGCGCTGATCAACGGCGACCGTCGCCCCACGATGGAGCACTGTGACGCGATCCAGCGCTTCTTCGGGGTGCACGCGGGCTTCCTCACCGCCCACGACGCCGACGCCCTCACCGACGCCCTCCAGCGGACCGAGCAGCAGCTGCTCCAGGACTTCGCGGGCCGCGCGCGGGAAACCGTACCGGCCGCGGCCGCATCGACGGGCGATCCACTGGCAAGACTCCTCCAGAACCACGGCGTACGGGGCATCGCCTGGCGCGCCGCCCAACTGCCCAGCGACAAGCACCGGGACAAGGTCACCGAATGGCTGGACATGCTCCTTGAGAGCGTCAAACCGAATGAATCCTGACCCAGTCGAAAGTCTGGGTCTGATCCTTGAATCCTGATCCGGATCCACGCCGACGGGGAGAACGGTGAGCATAGGCAGAGAGCAGCGGCGGTTGTGCGGGGAGCTGGTGGCCGGCATCCGGCTGACCGCACCCGTGGAACCCGTGGACCTCTACGCCGCCCTCTGCGAGGGCATGAGCAGACACCGCGGCCGACCGGTGGAGTTCCGGATGGCCTCGTTCCCGCCGGGGACGGCCAGCGGACTGTGGCTCGACATGGCGGACCGCGACCTGGTGGTCGTCGAGGAACGCACCGCGCCCGACCACCAGTTGGTGATCCTGGGGCACGAGCTGTGGCACATGAAGGCCGGTCACTGCAGCCACCACGTCGACGGCGCCGCCGTCGCCGCCCGGCTGCTGTCCGACGAGGCCGACATCGGCGAGACGGTCCGCCGGGTCGCCGCGCGCACGCGCGCCGACGTGCGGGAGGAAACCGAAGCCGAAACCTTCGGCCTGCTGCTGGGCAGCCGCTGCCGGACCTGGCTGGCCGGTTCGGCGAGCCACCGCGCTCCGGCGCAACGCGACCACCTGGCGGGCCGGATCGAGGCCTCGCTCGGCTACCGGGGGCACAGGAACGACCGTTGAACGGCGAGGACTACTACATACCGGCGATCGCGATGGCGATCGCGCTCGCCGTCAAGCTGCCGGCCCTGCGCCACAACTGGCGTGATCCGCTGCTGCGTTCGGTAGTGGCCCTGCTGACCCTGGCGGCAGCGGTGTTCGCCTTCGCCGCCCCGCCCACCATCGCCGCGGTCAACCGCTGGACCGGGGTTCCCAACATCTCGGCACCGCTGGTGTATTGCCTGATCACCGCGTTCAGCGCCTCGTGCCTGGTGCTGGTCGTCAACTGGCGGGGCGGCCCGCCCGAGCAGACCCGCCGGGTCTCGCAGCGCTGGATCCTCGGTTACAGCCTGGTGATCGTGGCCCTGATCGTGCTCTTCGCCCTGGGCGACGCCCCCGTGGAGCGGCTGCGGGATCTGGACACGCACTACGCGAACACGCCGTTCATCCGCGAGATGATCGCCCTCTACCTGGTGGCGCACAACGTGGCCGCGCTGGTCATGGTGGCCATGTGCTGGCGCTGGTCGCTCCAGGTGCGCGGCTGGCTGCGGGCCGGCCTGATGATCATCGTCGCGGGTTACATGTTCAACCTCAGCTACGACGCCACCAAGATGACCGCCGTCGTCGCCCGCTGGACCGGCCACGACCTCGACTACCTCAGCACGTTCGTCGCCCCGCCGCTGGCCTCGCTGGGGGCACTGGTCAGCGCGATCGGCTTCGTGCTCCCCCTGGTCTGCCAGCGTTTGTCGGACAACTGGGAGATCTGGACGAGGTACCGCGGGCTCGGCTGGCTCTGGCAGGAGGTGCAGATCTCCGCGCCCAGCGGCACCCCCACCGTACACATGGCCTGGTGGTCCGCCGCCGAACTGCGCGTGATCCAGCGCGAATCGGACATCCACGACGGGTTCCTGCACCTCGGCCCGTACTTCGACCGGCAGCTGCGCGACGACACCTACGAGCGCGCCCTCGCGGAGGGGGCCTGCGAGGAGACCGCCCGCGCGGTGGCCGACGCCGCCATGGTCGCGGCCGCCGTGCAGGCCCGTACCGCGGACCCCGAGGGCCGCGTCATCGACGCCGGCGAGGAGAACCCGGCCGACGCGGTCGAAGGGCCGCGCGATCTGCTGCGGATCTCGCACGCCCTGCGGCATTCGCCGGTGGTGCAGGCGGTCCGGCAGCGCGCGGCCCTCTCCGGGAGCGGGCTCTCCTGAGGCCCGGGCCGGTCAGCTGCCGGCAGCCACCACCGACGCCGGGAACAGGTCCTGGAACGGCGCGGCCGAGTCGATCCCGTCCCGCCCGAACGGCGCGTCGAAGCTCCACACCATGAACAGCAGGAACACGATCAGCGCGCTGAACAGCCCGGCCAGCAGCAGCTCCCGCCCCGAGCGCCTGATCTGCAGGGTGAAGATCAGCCCGACGGTGACCACCCCGCCCACCAGCAGCCCGAACCACACCACGCCCGGCAGCGTGGACTCGGAGCTCTGGGTCCGCGAGTGCCGGGCGTCGTCGGCCGCCGCGATGTGGTCCAGCAGCGGCTGGTAGGCCTGCGCCTGGAGCTCGGTGGCCGGGCTCTGGTGGGTGACGTCACTGCGCAGCTTGCCCAGCAGCCGGCCACCCTCCGCCGAGGCGGCCTCGCCGGAGGTCAGCCGCGGCCAGTCCACGGAGACCGTGTGGGAGACGTACGCGTCCACCTCGCCGCGGATCCGGTCGCGCACGGGGGTCGGGTAGACGTCCGCGCGCTGGGTGACCTCGTACAGGGCCTGCGCCTCGCGGCGGACGCTGTCCTCGGCGGCACCTCGCGCCTCCCAGACGCCCGCGATGGCCAGGCCCAGCACGATCGCGTAGACCACGCCCACCATCATCGTCATGTACTCGATGACGTCGGGGGTTTCGCTGGTGTCCTCGTCGGCTGCGGCCCGGCGGTGCCGGATCAAGGTGATGGCGAGGACGAGGGCGCAGACGAGCGCCATGGCGACGGCCAGGACCAGCCATTCGGACACGAGGGGTCTCCCGGTGTGGGTGGGGTGGGGTGGATGGTGGTGTGCGCGGCTGCGGCGGTGGTCAGCCGCGGCCCTTGGAACGCGGACGCAGGGCGGCCGCGGCGAGTACCGCCGGGGTGGTGACGACGACCATGAGCATCACGGTGGACAGTCCGCCCGGGCCGCGCCGCTCCAGGGCCGCAGATCTGTACGGACGCACGTGGAACGCGCTCGCCGGCGCGGCGGCGGCCCTGGGCGGGGGCGGGGCGGTGGCGTCCGCCGGGGCGGCGTCGGCCGCCGGGGCGGCGGGCTCCGGTGCGGGTGG
>NZ_JBHWJY010000136.1:0-12402 GCF_042731135.1 Streptomyces sp. NPDC059874 | reverse complement strand
CCCGCAGGACGAGCGCGCAACCACGCTCACTTGTCGAAGCACCTGCCAAGTGCGCGAGGACGAGGAGATGCTCCGGCGGGGCACCGCCCCAACCCGGGTCGGTCCCGGCCCAGGAAAATCCAGCCTCGCCGGCGTTTGAGGCGCGGGGTCCGGGGCGGAGCCCCGGCAGCGAAGCCGCCCCGGCCGGGCCGGTCCCGGCCAGGGGGCAAACTCAGCCCCGCCGGGAGGCACGGGGCAGAGCCCCGGCAGCGAAGCCGCCCCGACCGGGCCGGTCCGGGCCAGGGGGCAAACTCAGCCCCGCCGGGAGGCACGGGGTAGAGCCCCGGCAGCGAAGCCGCCCCGGCCGGGCCGGTCCGGGCCAGGGGGCAAACTCAGCCCCGCCGGGAGGCGCGCGGCCCCGGCAGTGGCGCCGCACAGGCCGGGCCGGTCCCGGCCGAGGGGCGGATCCAGGCCCACCCGGGAGGGCTACGCGGCGTGTACGAGGCCGGCCTCGTGGGCGAGGATCGCGGCCTGGGTGCGGTTCGAGAGGTCCAGCTGCGTGAGGATGCGGGAGACGTAGGTCTTCACGCTGGCCGGCGACAGGTGCAGCGCCTCCGCTATCTGCTGGTTCGTGCGGCCCTCGCCGACGAGCGCCAGGACCCCCCGTTCCCCGGGGGAGAGGGACTCCAGGCGTTGCGCGTGCTCGGGGGTCTCGGGGCGGCCCTCGGCGGCTCGTTCCAGCAGCACCCGCATGACCGCCGGGGCCAGCACGCTGCCGCCCGCCGCCACCGTGCGGATGCCCGCGAACAGTTCCTCCGGGCGCAGGTCCTTCAGCAGGAAACCCGCCGCCCCCGCGCGCAGCGCGTCCAGCACCAGGTCGTCCGCCGTGTACCCGGTCAGGACCAGCACCCGCGGCGGTTCCGGCAGCCGCAGCAGCTGGAGGGTGGCCTCCATGCCGTCGACCTTCGGCATGACCAGGTCCATCAGCACCACGTCCGGCCGGTGCTCCCGCGCCAGCGGCACGGCTTCCGCGCCGTCGTGCGCCTGCGCGACCACCTCGATGTCCGGCGCGCTCGCGAGCAGGGTGACCAGCCCGGACCTTATGAGGCTCTGGTCGTCGACCACCATCACCCGGATCGTCATGTTGTCCCCGCCTCTACTGAATGCCGGTCTTATTCAGGACATTACTGCTATAGCGGGACTTAGTGCCCCGTAACCCTCCCTGCTCAGTCCCCTTTTGCCGTCCCCCTTGTCCTCTTTCGGCGACTTCGGCGACCCCCGTCCCTCCCGGACGGTGGATACCGAGGCCGAGAGCGCCACGGCGCAACCGGCCTTGTCCATGCCCCCGAAGTCAGGAAACCCGCATGTCTTTCCCGTCTGGTCGTCACGCCCGCCGCAACCGCACCCGTGCCCTCGCCGGCCTCGTCGTGGCCGGTATCGCCGCCCCCGCCGCGGTCGCCCTCATGGCACAGCCCGCGGCCGCCGCGTCGGCGGGCACCTGGGACAAGGTCGCCCAGTGCGAGTCCACCGGCAACTGGAGCATCAACACCGGCAACGGCTACTACGGCGGCCTCCAGTTCTCTTCGAGCACCTGGGCGGAGTTCGGCGGCAAGCGGTACGCGCCGCAGGCCAACCAGGCCACCAAGGCGCAGCAGATGGCCGTCGCCGAGAAGGTCCTCGCGGTCCAGGGCCCCGGGGCCTGGCCCAGCTGTGGCAAGGCCGCCGGCCTCCAGCGCGGCGGCCCGGCCCCCGAGGCGCCCGTCGCGGCCAAGCAGAGCGCCCCCGCCGCCGGCAGCAGCACCTACACCGTCGTCAGCGGCGACACCCTCGGTCGGATCGGCTCCAAGGTGGGCGTCGACTGGCAGAAGCTGTACTCCGACAACCGCTCCGTCATCGGCGGCGACCCGAACGTGATCATGCCGGGTCAGCGCCTCGCGTACGGCTCGGCCTCCGCCTCCGCCTCCGGTACCGGTACCGGTTCGAGCAAGTCCGCCGCCCCGCAGTCCTCCAAGGTGGAGAGCGGCAGCAACGGCAAGGGCGCCAAGCCCGTCTCCGGTGGCTCGGTCAGTGCCCGTTACGCACAGCCCGGTGGCTGGGCCGCGGGTCACCACACCGGCATCGACTTCGCCGTCCCCACCGGTACCCCGGTCAAGGCCGCCGCCGCCGGCACCGTCGTGTCCGCCGGTTGGCAGGGCTCGTACGGCAACGTAGTCGTCATCAAGCACGACGACGGCCGCTACTCCCTCTCCGCCCACCTCTCCAAGGCCGGTGCCTCCGCGGGGCAGCGCGTCTCCGCCGGACAGCAGATCGGCCTCTCCGGCAACACCGGCAACTCCACCGGCCCGCACCTCCACTTCGAGGTCCGCGCCGGCAACACCTACGGCGCCGACATCAACCCCGTGTCCTGGCTCGCCAAGTACGGCGTCTCCCTCTAAGACACGCGACACACGTCCCTCCGGGATGCCCGTTCGGCGGAACTCGGGCAACCTGGGGGGACGTTTGTGTACATAAGGGTGCGTCAGAGGGGGACATCGGCATGCACTTCCTGGAGCGCGTGCCGCGCCTGCTCACCGGCGAAGGTCCCGGCGCGCCCGATCCCGTGCGCGCCCGTCGCGTCGACCTCTGCCTGATCGTCGTCTGCGGGCTGCTCAGCACCCTCAACCTCCAGGACATCCACCGCATCGGCCTGATCGACGACTACGCCACCAGCCTGGCCGTCGGCTGGCTCGCCGCCGCCTCCCTGTACTGGCGCCGGTCCCATCCCTGGATCCCGGCCACCGTGGCCATGGCCGCCACCCTCGTCTCCGATGACAGAGGTCCGCTGATCTTCGCCGCCTACGCGCTGGCCGCCTACGGCGGCTCCCACCGCTTCATCGGGGGGCTGCTCATGTGCGTCGTCTACGTCGTCACGCGCGACATGTTCCTGCCCGCCGGGTACGCGGGGCGCGACCCCGCCTCCTTCGTCCTCGGCGCCATCCTCGTGCCGGGCCTCTACGGGGAGACCGTGCGCCGCAACCGGTACGTCATGGCCGCGCTCCGCGAACGGGCCCGGCAGGCGCACGCCGCCGTGGACCAGGCCGCGGACCTGGCCGTCGTACAGGAACGCACCCGTTTGGCCCAGCGCACCCACGACGGTCTCGGCCACCGGCTCACCGCGCTCACCATGCAGGCCGCCGCCCTGCGCCTGGACGCCGGCGCCGACCCCCGCGTACGGGAAGGGGCGGCGGCCGTGGAGGAATCGGCGCGGGCCGCGATGGCCGAGGTCAGGGAGGTGCTGGACATGCTGACCGACCCGGCCGGGCGGCGCGCGTACACCGCCCCCGTAGACGTGGGCCGCTTCCTGGCCGCCCTGGCCCGGAACATGCGGGCCACCGGCATGGAGATCACCCACCGGGTGCAGCCGGGGCTGGGGGCCTTCCCGGCGGCCGACGGGCGCCTGCTGCTGCGGATCGCCCGCGAGGGGCTCACGAACGCCGCGAAGTACGCGCCCGGGTCAGCCGTACGGATGAACCTTTTCGCGGAGGACGGGGAGGTCCGGCTGGAGGTCGTGAACACCGCCCCCGAGGGGGAGCGGATCGTCCTCGACTCGGGCGGGATGGGCCTTCCGGGCCTGCGGGCCGCCCTCGCCGAGGTGGGCGGCGCACTGTACGCCGGGACGACCAAGGACGGAGGTCACACCCTCGCGGCGACACTGCCCGACCGGCGTGTGCTAGCTTAGAGCTCGTTGCAGTTGTGGTACCCATGAACTTTATGTGCGCCTGACGGGAATGTTCCTCAGGCGCTTTTATTGTTTTTGCCGGAGTCTCCGGATGGGGCCCTTGCCATCTATTCAGGAGATTCAAATGGCACTTGGCACCGTGAAGTGGTTCAACTCGGAAAAGGGCTTCGGCTTCATCGAGCAGGACGGTGGCGGTCCGGACGTGTTCGCCCACTACTCGAACATCGCCACCCAGGGCTTCCGTGAGCTGACCGAGGGCCAGCGCGTGTCCTTCGACGTCACCCAGGGCCAGAAGGGCCCCCAGGCGGAGAACATCATCCCCGCCTAATTTTTTCAGCA
This sequence comes from Streptomyces sp. NPDC059874, assembly GCF_042731135.1. Classification (NCBI taxonomy): domain Bacteria; kingdom Bacillati; phylum Actinomycetota; class Actinomycetes; order Kitasatosporales; family Streptomycetaceae; genus Streptomyces; species Streptomyces sp. NPDC059874. The sequence continues at coordinate 8,366 of NZ_JBHWJY010000136.1, read as the reverse complement.
TGCCGGGGTCCGCACCGCGAGGTGCGGGCCCCGGCTTGTCTGCTGTCTCGACCTTTGTTTTACCTGCCGGTTTCAGGAGGGCTTTCTCGCATGACCAGCTCCAGCTCCGCACGACCCAGCCGCCGCCCCACCCGGGGTCGAGGTGCGGCCCAGGGACGTCCGAAGGCTGGCGCGGGACGGCAGAAGTCCGCCCCCGCCCCCCGGCCCCAGGAATTCACCATGCCCGAGCCGATCGCCCCGGCGCTGCCGCCGGTCGAGTCGTTCGGGGACATGGACATGCCCGAGGCGCTGCTGAAGACCCTCGCCGCCCAGGGCGTCACCGAGCCGTTCCCGATCCAGGCCGCGACGCTGCCGAACTCGCTCGCCGGCCGTGACCTGCTCGGCCGCGGCCGTACCGGCTCCGGCAAGACGCTGGCCTTCGGCCTGGCGCTGCTGGCCCGTACCGCCGGCCGCCGCGCGCAGCCGAAGCAGCCCCTCGCGCTGGTCCTCGTACCGACCCGCGAGCTCGCGCAGCAGGTGACCGACGCCCTGGCCCCGTATGCCACGGCCGTCAACCTGCGCATCGCGACCGTCGTCGGCGGCATGTCGATCAACCGGCAGTCGGGCGCCCTGCGCCGCGGCGCCGAGGTGCTCGTCGCCACCCCCGGCCGCCTGAAGGACCTCATCGACCGCGGTGACGCGGACCTCTCGCAGGTCTCGATCACCGTCCTCGACGAGGCCGACCAGATGACCGACATGGGCTTCATGCCGCAGGTCACGGCGCTGCTCAAGCAGGTCGACGCCGGCGGCCAGACCATGCTGTTCTCGGCGACGCTGGACAAGAACGTCGACAAGCTCGTCAAGATGTTCCTGACCGACCCGGTCGCCTTCTCCGTCGACCCGTCCGCCGGTGCGGTCAGCACGATGGAGCACCACGTCCTCTACGTCATGGACGAGACCGACAAGAAGGCCGTGGCCACGCGCATAGCCGCTCGCGACGGCCGGGTGATCATGTTCGTGGACACCAAGCGCGGCGTGGACCGCATGGTCAAGAAGCTGCTCGCCGACGGCGTCCGAGCCTCCGGCCTGCACGGCGGTCGCTCGCAGCCGCAGCGCAACCGCACCCTGGACTGGTTCAAGACGGGCGAGGTCACCGCGCTGGTGGCCACGAACGTCGCGGCGCGCGGCATCCACATCGACGACCTCGACCTCGTCGTCAACGTGGACCCGCCCACCGACCACAAGGACTACCTGCACCGCGGCGGCCGTACCGCCCGCGCCGGCGAGTCCGGCAGCGTGGTCACCCTGGTGCTGCCCGACCAGAAGCGGGACATGACCCGCCTGATGTCGGACGCCGGGATCTCCCCGCGCACCGCGCAGATCAAGTCCTCCGACGAGGAGCTGGCCCGGCTGACCGGCGCCAAGGAGCCCTCGGGCATCCCCGTGGTGCTGGACGTGCCGCAGCCGACCGCGCCGAAGCCGCGCAACGGTTCCGGTTCGGGTTCCGGCTCGCGCCGCCGCTCCGGCGGGCCGCGCACCGGCTCCGCCACGGGCGGCGCCCCGGCGGCCGGCGGCCGTGGTCGCCGCTCCGCCGGCGCCGGCTCCGGGCAGGCCCCGGCGGCCTCCGGTTCGGGCCAGGCCCGTCGTGGCGGCCAGGGCGGCGGCAACGGCGGAGCCACTGGTTCCGGCGAGCGTGGCCGGCGTACCGGGGGCGGCGCCTCCGGTGGTGCGGCCGCGGCTTCCGCCCGCAGCCGGGTCGGCTCGGGCGGGCAGGGCCGCCGCCGGGCGGTCTGACCGTACGTACTCCGACGCCGGGCAGTGCTTCGCGCACTGCCCGGCGTCGTGCTGTCGTGCCGTGCCGTGCCGTCCGCTAGCGGACCATCTTGTTCTGGAGCTTCGCGAGCGTCCTCAGGTCCAGGCCGAGGCCTTCCGTCAGATAGCCGTAGAAGCCGCCGTAATCGGCCTCCATCTGCGCCGTCGCCGCGTCCAGGTAGTCCTGGCGGACCTCCTGGAGCGGGATCAGCAGGTCGGGGTTCTGCATCCGGCCGGACTGCTTGAGGCCCGCCCGCACCTGCGCGTCGTAGGCGGCGCGGAAGGTGTTCGACGCCAGGTAGTCGCCCTCGGCGGTGCTCTCGGGGACGGCCAGCGCGCGCAGCAGGACGTAACTCATCCAGCCGGTCCGGTCCTTGCCGGAGGTGCAGTGGTAGAGGAGCGGTCCCTGGGTGCCGTCCGCTATCTCCCGCACGGTCTGCGCGAACTGCGCCCGGTTCTCGGGGCTGGTCACGAAGTTCCGGTAGATGTCTCGCATGTAGGCCTCGGCGCGGCCGCCGCCGAGCATCTGCTCCTGCTTGACGGGGTCGCCGCTGGAGATCGCGCCGACGAGGGTTCCGTAGAGGCCGAGGTCGTTGACCGGGCGCGAAGTGGGGGTGAGCCCAGTGGGCAGCCTGTCGGCGCCGTCGTACTGGAGCTCCATGGGGACGCGGAAATCGACGACCTTCGTGAGGCCGAGACCGGAGACGGTGCCGATGTCCGTCGCGGTCAGCTTGCTCAGTGCGTCGGAGCGGTAGACCAGGCCCTGGCGGACCTGACCTCCGGTCCAGGTGCGGTAGCCGCCCAGGTCACGGAAGTTGACCGCGGCCTGGAGGGGGATCTGACGGATCGTTGTGGCTTGCTGCTGGTGGTGCCGGGCACTGACCCCGGCTCCGGGCGCCGCCACCGCGTACGCGGAGGCGGGCAGGGTCCCGATGACGAGTGCGGCGGCGGCCGCCGCGGTCGCCAGGCGGATTCGGGCACGGCTCATAGGTGCGACTCCTGTGACGGAGAAGGGGGATCACCCTGGTGGTGGCAGGGTGCGGAGCGAGTGCAGTTCTTCGAGTGCCTGTCGTGCTTCGGCCATGACGCGGGAGACGAGCTCCGCACAGGACGGGAGATCGTCGATCACCCCCGCGACCTGGCCCGATGCCATGACTCCGAGGTCCGTACGGCCCTCGACCATGGACGCCTTGAGGAGCATCGGGGTGTTCGCGGCGAGCAGGACCTGGCTCCAGGACAGTTCCTTGCCGTGTTTCATCGCCAAGCCGTCGCGCACCATTTGCGACCAGCTCAGGCCGGACAGCTTCTTGAAGCCGGCCGCGTGCCGGACGGCCCGGGCCAGCGCCCGGGTGCGGCCCGCCCGCTCCAGGGAGTCGACCAGCTCGGTGCGCAGCATCCGGTGCGGCAGACCGTCGACTGCCGTGGTGACGGTGACGTCCTTGACCGTGGCCTTCAGGTACTCGGCCTTCACGGCGTCCGGGACGGTGGAGTCGGAGGTCAGCAGGAACCGGGTGCCCATGGCGATGCCCGCCGCCCCGTAGGCCAGCGCCGCGACCAGGCCGCGGCCGTCGCTGAAGCCGCCCGCCGCGACGACCGGGATGTCCACGGCTGCCACCACCTGCGGCAGCAGCACCGTCGTCGCCACGTCCCCGGTGTGGCCGCCACCCTCCCCGCCCTGCACGATCACCGCGTCGGCGCCCCACGCGGCCACCTTCTCGGCGTGCCGCCGGGCCCCGATCGACGGGATGACGACGACGCCCGCGTCCTTGAGCCGCCCGATCAGCTCCTTGGAGGGCGCGAGGGCGAACGAGGCCACGCGTACGCCCTCGTCGATGATCAGCTGGGCGCGCTCGGCCGCGTCCCCGGCGTCCGCACGCAGATTGACCCCGAAGGGCGTCCCCTCCGGGACACGGGACTTGACCTCGTGGATCGCCGCCCGCAGCTGCTCCATCGTCATCGTCGCCGAGGCCAGGATGCCCAGGGCTCCCGCGTTCGCCGCGCCCGACACCAGACGGGGACCGGCGACCCAGCCCATGCCCGTCTGCACGATCGGGTACCGGGTGCCGACCAGCTTCGTGAATGCCGTCTCCATCGGATCAGCCCCGTACTTCCCGGTCCCGCAGCCCCTTGGGGTCGATCACCTCGCGGATCAGCCGCAGCTCCTCGGCGGTCGGCTCCCGGGTGTACGGAACGTCCTCGGCGATCGCGAGATCGAAGCCGGTGGCTTCCCGGACCTGGTCGACGGTGACCCCGGGGTGGAGGGAGGCCAGGCGCATCGAGTGGTCGGGGCCGGTGAAGTCGAAGACGCCGAGGTCGCTGACCACCCGGGGCAGGCGGTGGTAGCGGGTGGCCGAGGGACCGGCCGCCTCGGCGCGGTCGTAGCCCACGCCGCTGACCATGTCGACGCGTGCGACGAAGACCCGCGTGGAGTGCTTGGGGATCCAGTAACTCACCGGATTGTTGAGGGTGTTGACCGGAGCTCCGCGCACTCCGAGGAGCTGGCGGGTCGGCTGTTCCCAGTCGCCGATGCAGGAGATGTTCTGGTTGCCGAAGCGGTCGATCTGGCTGGCGCCCATCATCACGTGGCGCCTGCCGCCGGTGACCATGGTCAGGTGGCGCCGGTACGGGAGCCAGCCCTCGGCCGTGCCGTCGAGTCCGACGAGCATGGCCTCGCCGTCGGTCAGCAGCAGGTCGGGGGAGAAGGTCCGCTTCGCGAGCCGGGCGCCGAAGGAGGGGATCAGTCCCATCGGGCTGGCGAGGACCTCGCCGTTGTCGCGCCAGGCCTCGGCGCAGGCGATCACGCAGTACTCGGGCCGGGTGGGCGGGAGAAGGGGGGAACGACTGATCACTGCTGCTCCTCGTGCCAGGTCCGGACGGCGGACTGGTAGTCGTGCTCGCTCGCCCCGGACAGGAAGCGCGCCCGGAACTCGGGCCAGGGGGTGGTCGCGTAGAGCTTCTGGAAGGCCTCGTCGCGGTCGTAGTCGGGGACGCAGGAGGTGAAGTGCGCGCCGTTCGGGGTCTCGACCACCCCGGTGACGGAGTGGCGGCTGACGAGGAGGGACTGCGGGGGGCCGGACTTGGCGAGCTCGGCGGTCTCCACGAGCTGCTCGCAGGAGACGTAGGCGGCGTCGGCGGCCTCGCAGAACAGGTCGTCGAAGTAGGGGTCCGGGCCCAGGTACTGGGCGTTGCCGAGGCGGTCGGCGCGGTTCAGGTGGACCAGGGCGGCGTCCATCCGCAGGGCGGGCACGGCGACGAGCTCCTCGCCGTCGGCGTAGGGGGAGGTGACGGTGCGCAGCTCCGGGTTGACCCGCATCACGTCGGAGCCGAGGCCGGCGCGGACGGGGAGGAAGGGCAGCCGGTTGGCGGCGGCGTGCAGGCCCCACATGAACATGGCCTCGTCGAGCTCGGTGAGGGTGAAGGCGGCGCGCTCGCGGGCGGCCCGGAAGTGGGGCTCCAGCGGGATCGAGTCGAGGGTGGCGAAGGGGGCGACCAGCTTGCGGATCCGGCCCGCGGCGGCCAGCAGCCCGACGTCGGGGCCCCCGTACGAGATCACGGTGAGATCGGTGATCTCGGAGCGGAGCAGTGCCCGCACCAGGGCCATGGGCTTGCGCCGGGAACCCCAGCCGCCGATGCCGATGGTCATCCCGCTGCGGAGCTGCCCGACGACCTCTTCGGGGCTCATGGTCTTGTCCGTCATGCGCTCTGTCCCTGTCCCTTCCCGAAGGTGTCCCGCACCCGGTCGGCCACTCCGCTGAGGTTGGCCTCGAAAGTGAAGCCCTGCTCGAAGCGGTAGCTGCGGCGCACGTCCACCGGGTCGATCCCGTTGATGGCGGCCTTGGCCAGCCGGATGAGATAGCCGTCCTTCTTCGCGATCTCGGCGGCCAGCTCCAGGGCGGCCGCGCGCAGTTCCTCCCGCGGGACCACCTTCCAGACCGAGCCGTGCGCGTGCAGTTCGGCGGCGGTCGCGGTGCGCGAGGTGTAGTACAGGGCACGCATCAGGTGCTGCGGGACGAGGCGGGCCAGGTGCGTGGCGGCGCCGAGCGCGCCCCGGTCCAGCTCCGGCAGGCCGAAGGTGGCGTCGTCGGAGGCGACGATCGCGTCCGCGTTGCCGACGAGGCCGATGCCGCCGCCCAGGCAGAACCCGTTCACGGCCGCGACGACCGGCACCTCGCACTCGTACACGGCGGCGAAGGCCTCGTAGCAGCCCCGGTTGGCGCCGATGAGGGCGGCGTGGCCGGTGTCGCGCTGCATCTCCTTGATGTCGACACCGGCGTTGAAGCCGCGGCCCTCGGCGGCGAGGACGACGCACCGGGTCTCGGGGTCGCGGCCGGCGGCGCGCAGGGCGTCGGCGAGGTCGTACCAGCCCTGCACGGGCAGTGCGTTGACGGGCGGGAAGTCGACTGTGACAAGTGCGATGCCCTTGTCCGGGCTTGAGGTGGAGACACCCATGAGCGGATCAGCTACCTTTCCACCAAACATTTGTTAGGTGAGGAAGGTAGCAGCCTATGGAGCTCGACGGGAGGGTTGTCGTCGTCACCGGCGGAACCCGGGGCGTCGGCGCCGGAATCGCCCGGTCGTTCCTCGCCGCCGGCGCGCAGGTCGTCGTCTGCGCGCGGCGGCCACCGGAGGAACCCGTGTCGGCGGGCGGCCGCAAGGCGTCGTTCCTGCCGCTCGACCTCCGCGATCCCACCGCCGTGCAGGAGTTCTTCGGCACGGTCGCCGACCGTCACGGGCGGCTCGACTGCCTGGTCAACAACGCCGGCGGGACCCCGTACCGGCTGCTGGGGGAGGGGGAGGCGCAGCGCCACGCGCGGGTCGTCGAACTCAACCTGATCGCGCCGATGACGGCCTCGCTGGCGGCCTATTCGTGGCTGCGGGAGACGCGGGGCTCGGTCGTGATGATCGGCAGCGTCAGCGGGACCAGACCCTCGCCGGGGACGGCGGCGTACGGCGCGGCCAAGGCGGGCCTGGAGAACCTGGCCCGCTCCATGGCCGTCGAATGGGCGCCCGAGGTACGGGTGAACTCGCTGGTCCTGGGCATGGTGCGGACCGAACTGTCCCACCTGCACTACGGGGACGAGGCCGGGATCGCGGCGGTCGGCGCGACCGTGCCGCTGGGGCGTCTGGCGGAACCCTCCGACGTGGGGGAGGCCGCCGTGTTCCTGGCCTCCGACCGGGCCGGATACGTGAGCGGGGCGAGCCTGCTGGTGCACGGGGGCGGGGAGCGCCCCGCGTTCTTGGATGCGGCAACTGTGAACAAGGAGAGCTGAGATGGCGGGTCTTGCCGAAGGTCGTGTGGTCATCGTGACGGGCGCGGGGCGGGGGCTGGGCCGGGCCCATGCGCTGGCCTTCGCGGCGGAGGGGGCGAAGGTCGTCGTCAACGACCTCGGGGTGGGGCTGGACGGGCTGCCGGGCCCGGACTCCCCGGCGGCCCGGGTGGTCGAGGAGATCCGCGCGCTGGGCGGGGACGCGGTGGCGCACGGCGGGGACATCGCGACGAGCGAGGGCGCGGCCTCGCTGGTGGCGACGGCGGTCGACACCTTCGGGCGGCTCGACACCCTGGTCAACAACGCCGGGTTCCTGCGGGACCGGATGCTGGTCAACCTGGACGAGGACGACTGGGACGCGGTCATGCGGGTGCACCTGAAGGGGCACTTCCTGCCGCTGCGTTCGGCGGCCGCGTGGTGGCGGGCGGCGGCGAAGGCCGGCCGGCCGGTGGCGGCCCGGGTCGTCAACACCTCCTCGGGGGCCGGGCTGCTGGGCTCGGTCGGACAGGGCAACTACAGCGCGGCGAAGGCGGGCATCCTGGGCCTGACGCTGGTCGCGGCGGAGGAGATGGGCCGGTACGGGGTCCAGGTCAACGCGATCGCCCCGGCGGCGCGGACCCGGATGACGGAACAGGCCTTCGCGCAGACCATGGCCGCGCCGGGGGAGGGGGTCTTCGACGCGATGGCTCCCGAGAACGTGTCCCCGCTGGTGGTGTGGCTGGGCGCGGACGCCTCCGCGGGGGTGACGGGCCGGGTCTTCGAGGCGGAGGGCGGCCGCATCACCGTGATGCAGGGCTGGCGGCCGGGTCCTACGGCGGACCGCGGAGCCCGCTGGACCCCTGCCGAGGCGGGTGAGGCGGCGGTCAAACTCCTGGCGCGGTCGGAGCCGCCGATGCCGGTGTACGGGGCGGCGGGCTAGCGGCCGCGCCGCCGCGCCGCTGCCGGGTGCGCCGCCCCGCGCCTCAATCGCCGGCGAGGCTGGGTTTGCCCCCGGGCGGGGTCTCGGCCCGGCTGGTGGGGCTCCGCCCCACACCCCGCGCCTCAAACGCCGGCGGGGCTGGGATGGTCCCCCCGGGCGGGATCTCGCCCCTCGGGTCCGCCCCGCGCCTCAATCGCCGGCGGGGCTGGGGTGGTGTCCCCGGGCGGGATCTCGGCCCTCGGGTCCGCCCCGCGCCTCAATCGCCGGCGGGGCTGGGGTGGTGCCCCCCGGGCAGGTTTCGCTCCTCGGGTTGGTCCGCGGTGTCCCTCCGGGGCGTCTCCTCGTCCTCGCGCACTGAGGGTCATCCCGGCTGCTGAGCCATGGTTGCG
>NZ_JBHWJY010000135.1:8140-13893 GCF_042731135.1 Streptomyces sp. NPDC059874 | reverse complement strand
CCGCAGCCAACTCCTTAGCCAGCACACCCGATCAACGACACAGCCCATCAGCCCGACACTCCACCGACGACCGAACCTGACCAAGCACTACTAGGGCCTGCGCCTCGCCCGTTCGGACTCCTCGGCTGGCCGGGTCGGGCCGGAGCGGATGCCCTTGACTCATGCCAGGACCCGCAGCCCGCCTCGCGGCCCTCCTCTGGGCCCTGCTCATCGTGTCCGCCCCGGCCGCCTCGGCCTGGGCCAGACCCGTGGGCTCGGCGGACGGGCCGGCCGACGTGGCCCTGGCCGTGGGACTCACCGCCGTCTCCGCCTTGGCGACGGGGTTGTGGCTGCGCTCCCGCTACCGACGCGACGGCGACACCGACGGGGGCGACCGGTGACCCCCCGCCCCCGCCCGGCGGCGGTGCGGATGTGCTTCGGAGTGGCGGGGCTGTGCCTGCTGGCGGCCGCGCTGCTCGCCGTATGGGAGTCGTACGCCGGCGCCTGAGGCCGTATCAGGCCGCGAGGTCGCTTTCGTGCGGGCGCTGCTCCGCCGCCGGGTTCTGTGCCTGCTGCAGCCCGACCGGCCTCGGCAGCATCCGCTCCTTGGCCCGTACGAGCCGCCCCAGACGCGGGGCCCGGGCCACCGCGAGCACCACCGGGTTCAGCAGCGCCATCGTGATCGGCGCGAGCACGAGGACGACGGCGGTGCCGAGCGCGAAGCCGCCGATCACGTCGGTCGGGTAGTGGACGCCCATGTACACGCGGCTGGCACCCTCGGCGAGGGCCAACGCGATCCCGACGAGCCCGAGCCGCCGGTTGGCCAGGAACAGGCCGATGCCCAGGGCCATCGCGAGGGTGGCGTGGTCGCTGACGAAGGAGAACTGGGTGTTCCCGAACTCGGCGCCGAGGCGGCTCCCGAGACCGGAGTCGAGCACGTTCAGCCCCTCGTGCTCGCGGAACGGCCGCGACCGGCCGACGAATTCACGCAGCGGCACGTTCACGAGCAGGGCCAGACCGGCTGCGAGCGGGGCCCACACCAGAGCGGTGAAGGATTCGACGGCCGTGGCCTCGTCCTGGCGGCGGGCGCCGCGCCAGCACCACAGGACCAGGAGCACCAGGGCCAGGAGGATCCCGTACTCACCGACCCAACCCACGGCCCGGTCCAGCCAGTCCGGGGTGTGCCGGGAAACACCGTTGATCTCGTACAGCAGGCTGACATCCACATTCGGCCCACCGCTCGTGAGTCCAGCCATGGTGATGCGGCCCCTTGCTCTTGCCGTGGTTCCCCTGCGGGCGCACGCCGGTGTGCGCCCTTTCGCCCCCCGTTTTGATCATGCCCCGCGTCCATGGAACGCCCGTTCTGGCAAGTACGTTCCACTCTCCACCGAATGATCACCCCAACGTTATCGAAGAGTGACTCATCGTCGCAGCTCAGGGCCTTTGCCTCACGGAGAGTTGCTACGGGGCCTGGCTCGCCGCGGTGCGCTCCGGAAGGGCCTCCGCGCCGTCCTTCGTCACGCGCGTGGCGCCGAAGTAGTCCGGGGTGTCGATCTTGTCGAAGCGGATCACGGCGCCGGTGTACGGGGCGTTGATCATGTAGCCGCCGCCCACGTAGAGACCGACGTGCCGAATGTCCCGAGAGTTCGTCAGATCATCGGAGAAGAACACCAGGTCACCGGGGAGCAGTTCATCGCGCGAGGGGTGCGGGCCGGCGTTGTACTGGTCGTTCGCCACGCGCGGCAGCTTGATCCCCACCGTCTCGTACGCGGCCTTGGTCAGCCCCGAGCAGTCGAACCGCCCGTCCTGGTCGGGCGTTCCGTTGCCACCCCACAGGTACGGAGTGCCGAGCTGCTTCTGCGCGAAGTAGATCGCCCCGGCGGCCTGTTGCGAGGGCGCGACCCGGCCGACGGGTCGGGCGAAGCTCTTCGCGAGGCTGGTGATCGCCTTCACGTAGCCCTGGGTCTCCTTGTACGGGGGCACGCCGCCGTACTTGATGACCGCGTAGGCACCGGCGTTGTAGGCGGCGAGCATGTTCGAGGCCGGGTCACCGGGCACGCTCGCCACGTCCTTGGCCAGCTCGCAGTCGTACGAGGCGGCCGAGGGGATCGCGTCGCTCGGGTCCCAGATGTCCCGGTCCCCGTCCCCGTCCCCGTCGATGCCGTGGCCCGCCCACGTACCCGGGATGAACTGCGCGATGCCGCGCGCGTCCGCCGGACTGACGGCACTCGGGTTCCAGCCGCTCTCGGAGTACAGCTGGGCGGCGAGCAGTGCCGGGTTGATGGCCGGGCAGAGGTTGCCCCACTTCTCCACCAACGCCTGGTACTTCGCGGGCACCGCCCCCTTGGCCAGGCCCACCGCACCGCCGCCCGCGCCCGCGCGCCCCAGGCCGGCCGCGGCGGAGTAGGTCCCCACGACGAGCAGCACGAGGAAGCTCAGGCACAGCCCGATCCCGATCCCGCCGGCCATCCAGAATCTGCGCACCCGTCAACCCTCCCCCATCGCCGTCGCTTTCGGACGCGATTCGACCGTGTCGCCTGTCCTACTAGCCCACTTGCCATCTTTGACGGACGGCGGACGGTCGTCCAGCCCCTCCCACGCCGAGGGCGGCTACCTGGGCGCGACGAACAGGCTCTGCGCGCTCCGACCGATCGGCCCCTTCTCGTCGTGCAGCCGCGCGTCGGCCAGCCCGATGCCGGCGGCGTCCACGCTCGTGGCCGCCTCCACGCAGACCCACTCCCCCACCGGGTGGCGGTGCAGGTGGACGGTCAGGTCACCGTTCACGAAGACGAACCGCCGGAAGTCCATCACCGAACCGATGCCGTTGCCCGAGTCGGCGGCGACCAGCACCCGGTCCAGCGCCCTGGCCTCCTCGCCCGCGACGAGCGGCACCTTCATCCGCATCCAGCAGGTGCCCGGCCCCAGCTCGACGAACGCGCCCTCGGTGAACCGGGTCTCCATCGCCGTGTGGTAGCCGACGTCCCACGGCACCGGGAAGAACGGCGTCCGCGCGACCTCCCCCGGCGACGGCAGCCCCGGTCCCGGCACCACCGCCGGCACCGCCTCCTCGGCCACCCGGATCCGCAGCGCCCGCGCGAGCATCACCGGCGCGGCCGCGCCCTCCGGCGTGAGGGCGGCCTCGACCACCTCGGTGCTGCGGCCGGCCCGCAGGACGCTCGTGGTGATCTCCAGCGCGCCGATCGGCACCGGGCGCAGGATCTCGTACGTGATCCGCGCGACCCGCATGTCCGTACGCCCGCCCGGCCGCTCCTCGACGGCCCGCCCGAGCAGCGCGGCCGGCGGTCCGGCGTGCTGGGAGCCGGGGTCCCACGGGCCCCGCGTGTACTCGGTGGCGGCGAACCGCCCGTCATCGACCCGTTGGTAGAACCCCTCGACAGCTCCCATGGCACTCACGCTACCGACAGGTAACCTCCGGCACCAGACCCCTGCCGCGAGCCTCAGCGGGCGAACCCCAGCCCCACCCCCAGCCCCACCAGCACCGACCCGATGGCCCGGTTCAGCGTCTTCTGCGCCTTCAGCATCCGCTCGCGCAGCCGGGAGTCGGAGAAGAACAGCGCCACCGCCCCGAACCACCCCAGATGCGCCGCCGACATGAACAGCCCGTACCCCGCCTGCTGCCACACCGGCGTGTCCGGCCCCACCACCTGCGTGAACGTCGACACCACGAACAGCGTCGTCTTCGGATTCAACACATTGGTCAGGAACCCGGACCGCAGCGCCCCGGCCCGCGTCAGCTCCGGCTTCGACTCCAGGTCGACGGTCACCGACTCCCGCGCGCGGAAGGTCCGTATCCCGATCCACACCAGGTACGCCGCACCCGCCAGCTTGATCGCGGTGAACAGCGCGGTGGAGGACGCGATCAACAAACCGACGCCGAGCATCGTGTACGTGACGTGGACGAGCACCCCGGCCGCGACCCCGGCGGCGGCGAACAGCCCGGTGGGCCGCCCGTAGAGATAGCTGTTGCGGACGACCATGGCGAAATCGGCGCCGGGACTGATCACGGCGAGAAGGGTAATGACGGCAACTGCGATCACTTCTGTCATACGCCGAAGCTCACCCCACTCCTTCCATCGCCTCAACCCCCTTTCGCCATCGGGATACTTGGTCGCATGACCATCCCGCCTCCGCTCTCCCTGATCCCCTACCGGCCGGCCACCGACGCACCCCTGCTCCGCTCATGGGTGACCACCCCCGCCGAGCTCATGACCTGGGCCGGCCCCTCCTTCTCCTGGCCCCTGGACGACGCCCAGCTCGCCGCCTACGCCGCCGAGCCCGGCCGCCGAATCTGGACCGCCGTGTCCCCCGGCGACCCGGGCGACCACGCGGTCGGCCACGCCGTCGGCCACGTCTCGGTCGCCGGCACCCGCCTCGGCCGCGTACTGATCGCCCCCGAGGCGCGCGCCCACGGCCTGGGCAGGGCCCTCGTCTCCCGGGCCGTGGAGCTCTGCTTCGGCGAGCTGGCCCTCCCGGAGATCACCCTGGGCGTCTGGTCCCACAACACGGCGGCGATCCGCATCTACGAGAAGCTCGGATTCCGCACGGAACGAGTGATCGAGAACGTCGAAGAGGTCGACGGGACCCCCTGGACCGCCCACCAAATGCGACTCGCCTCCCCACACGGGTAACAATGAGGAACGTGCCTCAGTCTCCCCACCCCCACTCCCACTCCCACTCCCACCCCCTCCCGCTCCCGCTCCCGCTCCTGCAAGCCGACTGCTCGAACTGCTTCGCGCTCTGCTGCGTCGCCCTCCCCTTCGCCAAGTCGAACGACTTCGCCGTGAACAAGCCCGCCGGAACCCCCTGCAAGAACCTCCAGCAGGACTTCCGCTGCGGCATCCACACCCGGCTGCGCGACAAGGGATTCCAGGGCTGCACGGTCTTCGACTGCTTCGGCGCGGGCCAGCAGGTCTCCCAGGTCACCTTCGGCGGACGCGACTGGCGCACCCACCCCGACACGGCCCGCCCGATGTTCGACGTCTTCCCGGTGATGCGGCAGCTGCACGAGCTGCTCTTCTACCTCGCCGAGGCCCTCACCCTCCCGGCCGCCGCCCCCGTCCACGCGGACCTCCGCCGCGCCCTCGCCACCACGGAAGAATGGACGCGAGCCGACGCGCAGGCCCTGGCCGCCCTGGACGTGACCACCCTCCGCCAGGACGCGAACACCCTCCTCCTCAAAACCAGCGAGCTCGTACGGGCCAAGGTGCCGGGCCGCAAGAAGAACCACCGCGGCGCCGACCTAATGGGCGCCCGCCTCTCCGGCGCCGACCTGCGCGGCGCGAACCTCCGCGGCGCCTACCTGATCGCCGCCGACCTCAGCCACGCCGACCTCCGCAAGGCAGACATGATCGGCGCCGACCTCAGGGACACCAACCTCCGCGACGCGGACCTCCGCGAGGCCGTCTTCCTCACCCAGCCCCAACTCAACGCCGCCCAAGGCAACCGAAACACCCGCATCCCCCCAACCCTCACCCACCCCACCCACTGGACCTGACCGCCACCCACGGCGCATCCAGCCCCACCGGCGTCTGAGGCGTGGGGTCCGGGGCGAAGCCCCGGCAGCGGCGCCACACCCGCCCAAGGAACAGACGTACCTCAGTGCCCGTCGTGGGGGGGGGCCCCCCCCCCCCCCCCCCACCCCCCCCCCCCCCCCCCCCCCCCCCCCCCCCCCCCCCCCCCCCCCCCCCCCCCCCCCCCCGGATTTTTTTATGAAAAAAAAACCGCCCCCCCAACAGGGGCCCCCCCCGGGGGCC
>NZ_JBHWJY010000135.1:0-8130 GCF_042731135.1 Streptomyces sp. NPDC059874 | reverse complement strand
CCCGCGCCCCCCCCCCCCCCCACGCAACATCCCACCCCCCGGCCCGGTGGGGGGCCCCCCCCCCGGCCCGCCCCAACGACACTCACCCGCACTGCGCCGAACGGCGGCCCCTCAACCCACCCCCCGCACGGCGAGACGGCGATCATTGCCCCACGTCACCCCCCGTGATACACAGAGTGACCATACGCACATTCGCCTACCCGCCACCCGTGCCCAGGTCAGAGCCCACGGTCGGGCCACAGGCCGGGATATCGGGTAAAGAGAGCCGTCAAGTCGACGACGACGGCGGTTTCATCAGCGAAGATAGTGAGTGACCCCTGCCGTCGGGCACGGGCTACCGGAACTACCCATACAGGGGCGGTGAGTTACATGATCCTGGCAGCCGAAAAGGGCGACATCACCACCATCATCGGCGGAATCGCCCCGAACTGGGGGCCGTTCGGCAGTCTCGGCAACGAAGCGAAGGTCATGATCGAAGTGGTCATGGCCGTGGCGATCCTCCTCTGCCTCGGCATCGCCATCTGGGGCGCGGCCAAGCAGCGCATCGGCGCGACCGCGCTGCGCGACACGTTCAGCGCGGAACAGGGCAAGGGCCTGATCGTGGCCGGCCTGACCGGAGTCTTCATCATCGGCTCGCTCGGGACACTCTTCACGATCGTCTACGGCATGGCCGTCTAGCCGCACCACCCACCCAGCGGGGCCACGGCAGCGACGGCACCTGATGAGGAATCACCACACCGCGCCACGCGGGAACCAGCGCTACCGTCGTACGACGCGGAGGGGGCCGACACGGAATGAGCAACGACGACCACTACGGCGGCGGCAGCGGCTACGGCGAAGTCGGCGGCACGGGCCAGACCCGTACCCGCCTGCCGGACTCCCCCGCCGACCCGTACGGCCCGACCCGCCGCACCCCCCGCGCCTCCCGCAGCCTGATCACGGTGGTCGGCGTGGTGGTCCTGCTGATCGCCGCGATCGCGTTCGCGAACCAGGCCCCGGACGGCACCGAGGACAAGCCCGCGGACAACGCCCCGGCCGCCTCCTCCACGGCGGCCACCGGCACCAACCCCGTCACCGGCAAAGCCGCCGGCATCCCCCACGGCTTCGCGCACGACGAACAGGGCGCCCAATCCGCAGCCGCCAACTACGCGGTGGCCCTCGGCTCCGACGGCATGTTCAAGAAGAACACCCGGCACGCCCTCGTCGACGGCATCTACGCTCCCGACACTGCGGCCCGTCTGAAGGGCCCTCAGGACGAGGCCTACTCCGCCGCGTTCCTCGCCAAGCTCGGGCTCGACGCGAACGGAAACCCCCCGCAGGGCAGCACCTTCGTCACCCGAGCCGTCCCGATCGGCACGCGCGTCGAGAGCTACACCCCGACCGGCGCCAAGATCGCGGTCTGGTACACCGGCCTGATCGGCATGTCCGGCGCCAAGTCCACCGACCCGGTCCGCACCCTCTGGAAGACCTGGACCTTCGAACTGAGCTGGATCGGCGAGGACTGGAAGGTCGTCGACGACACCCAACAGGACGGGCCCGCCCCGGTTCCCGGCGATGTCCCCGTGTCGACGTCCGACGACATGAGCAAGGCCATCAAGGAATTCGGAGGATTCACCTATGCCCGCTAGCCGCCGGCTCCCCGCCCGGCTCGGCGTGATCGCCTCCGCCCACCTGGCCGTCGCATCCCTCGCAACCCGCGCCTACGCCGCCCCCACACCGACGCCGACCCCCTCGGGCAACAAGGACTGTGAGCTCCTCGTCGGCTCGGCCAAGGACTACTGCGAGAAGGGCTCCGGAGCCGCTCCCCGCCCCGGCCTTGCCCCAAGCGACCCCACCGACGCCCTCAACCCCCTGGCCTCCCTCGCCAAGGGCTGCGCCGACGCCGCCTCCTGGATCGTCGGCAAACTCAGCGAAGCGGTAAAGGGCAGCGCCAACGTCGACTTCACCAACCCCGCCTTCCTCAAGCAGTACTCGGTGGTCTTCGCCGCCTCCACCATCCTCACCCTCGTCCTCTGGCTCTTCGCCGTCGCCAAACGAGCCGTCCGCGGCGTCCCCCTCAGCACCGCCCTCTCCGAAGCCATCGGCTTCCTCTGGCTCACGGTCCTCGCCTCCGCCTTCACCCCCCTCATCCTCTACACCGTCGTCTCCGCCACCGACGGCGTCACCGAGGTCATCGCCTCCGCCACCGGCGGCCAGACCGACGTCTTCTTCGGCTCCTTCTCCGAAGCCCTGAAGAAGGGCGACGACATCGGCGGCGGCCCGATCATGCTGATCGTCGTCTCCCTCGTCACCGTCCTCGCCGCCGGCATCCTCTTCCTCGAGCTCTTCATCCGGGCCGCCCTCCTCTACGTGGGCGCCCTCCTCGGCGTGGTCGTCTACTCCGGCCTCGTCGACCGCAACCTCTGGGGCCACGTCCGCCGCTGGGCCGGCATCATGATCGCCGTCATCCTCGTGAAGCCGGTCATCGTCATCGTGCTCGGCCTCGCCGGCGCCCTGACCGGCGAAAAGGGCCCCAACGCCTTCTCCGCCGTCGTCACCGGCCTCGCCATCATCCTCCTGGCGATCTTCGCCTCCGCGATGATCTACCGCTTCGTCCCCGGCTTCGGCGACGAGATCGCCTCCGCCCGCGCGGGCCGCAGCAAGGCCACCGACGGCGCCCAGGCGGCCGCCGTCATCAGCTCCCCGGCCTCCCTCGTCTCCCAGGGCATCAAGACCCACAGCAGCCGCGGCGCCCACCGCGGCGGCGACGGCGGAGCGGGCAACGCCGCCCGCCCCGCCAACCCCATCTCCGGAGGCGTGGCCGCCCACAGCAGCCGCCCCACCTCCGGCGGCGGGGCCGGCGGCGGAACTGTCCCCTCCGCCGCACCCCCGCCCCGCACAGGTTCGAGTACGAGGAACACAGGAGGTGACGGGCGTTGACGACCCAGTCCCACCAGCTGCACCCGGTCGCGCCCCGCCGCACGTATCTCATCGGCCGGGCCCGGCCGAACGCGATCGTCGGCAAGAACCGCGAGACCGGCGAGATCGCCCTGATCATCGCGGGGGCGTTCCTCGGCATGATGAGCGGACTGCTCGTCCCCGACCTCACCCTGCGCATCGTCAGCCTCGCCGGCTTCCCCATGCTCGCGCTCGCCGCCGTGTACGTCCCCTACCGCGGCCGCACCTTCTACAAGTGGTTCGAGATCAACCGCAGCTACAAGCGCACCCTCCGCCGCGGAACGACGTACCGCTCGAAGGCCATGGAAGCCGGCACCCGCGCCGCCGACGGCCGCGAGGTCGAGGTCGGCCCGCCCCCCGGCATCGGCCGCATCAGCTGGCTCGCCGCCCCCTTCGGCCCCGACGAGATCGCCGTACTCCTCCACGCGGACCGCCGCACCGTCACCGCCGCCATCGAGATCGAGGGCCCCGGCGTCGGCCTGCGCGACAGCGAGGACCAGGAGGCCCTCGTCGACCGCTTCGGCACCCTCCTCAAGCACGTGGCCAACGGCGACGGCTTCGTCACCCGCCTCCAGATGCTCGCCCGCACCCTCCCCGCGGACCCCGACGCCCACGCCAAGGACGTCGCCCAGCGCGGCGACACCAACGCCCCCGGCTGGCTGCGCGACTCGTACGACCAGCTCCAGTCGATGGTGTCCACCTCCTCCGAGCAGCACCGCGCGTACCTCGTCGCCTGCATGCACTACACGCGCGAACTCGCCGCCGAGGCCCACACCATCGCCCGCGCCGGCACCCCCCACAAGGGCCGCAAGCTCGACCGCGACGCCGGCCTCGCCATCGTCATGGCCCGCGAGCTCACCGACATCTGCGCCCGCCTCGCCGAGGCCGACATCCGCGTCCGCCAGCCGCTGGGCCAGGGCCGCCTCTCCTCCCTCGTGCACTCCATGTACGACCCGGACCACCCCATCGACCACATCCAGGCCATGACCAAGCGCAACGCCTGGCCCGCCGAACTCGACGCGGTCGAACCCACCTACCTCCAGGCCAAGACCCGCGAGTCCTCCACCCGCGCCCCCTGGTGCCACGCCACCGCCTGGGTGAAGGAGTGGCCGATGACCCCCGTCGGCGTCAACTTCCTCGCGCCGCTCCTCGTCCACACCCCCGACGTGATCCGCACCGTCGCCGTCACCATGGATCTGGAGCCCACCGAGATCGCCATCGAGCGCATGCTGACGGAGAAGACGAACGACGAGGCCGACGCCAGCCGCGCCGCCAAGATGAACCGAACCGTCGACCCCCGCGACATCGCCGCCCACGGCCGACTCGACCAGAGGGGTGAAGATCTCGCCAGCGGCGCTGCGGGAGTCAACCTGGTCGGGTACATCACGGTGTCGTCGCGATCACCCGAAGCCCTCGCCCGCGACAAGCGCACCATCCGCGCCTCCGCCGGCAAGTCCTATCTCAAACTCGAATGGTGCGACCGCGAGCACCACCGTGCCTTCGTCAACACCTTGCCGTTCGCCACCGGCATCCGACGCTAGCTGGAGGGAAGTGCCGCCCATGCGAGATCCCATGTCCGCCCTGACGGACGCCTTCACCAGCTTCCTCTTCGGCAAAGTCGAAACCACGCGCCTGCCCGTCCGCACCTCCACCGGGCAGGCGCAGGCCGTCTACCTGCCCACCGCCGCCCCCGGACTCGGCGACTCCGGCGTCATCATCGGCCGCGAGGTCTACAGCGGCAAGGGCTACATCTACGACCCCTTCCAGCTCTACGGCCAGCAGCTCCCCGCCCCCCACTGGCTCGTCCTCGGCGAATCCGGCAACGGCAAGTCGGCCCTCGAAAAGACCTACGTCCTACGCCAGCTCCGCTTCCGCGACCGCCAGGTCGTCGTCCTCGACGCCCAGGGCGAGGACGGCGTCGGCGAGTGGAACCTCATCGCCCAGCAGCTGGGAATAACCCCCATCCGCCTGGATCCGATCGCCGCCAACGACGACGGCATCCGCCTCAACCCCCTGGACCCGGCCATCACCACGACCGGACAGCTCGCCCTGCTCCGGACCATCATCGAGGTGGCGATGGGCCACGGCCTGGACGAGCGCGCCGGCTTCGCGCTCAAGGTCGCGCACGCCTACGTCGTCGACACGATCCGCGACCGCCAGCCCGTCCTCACCGACATCGTGGAGCAGCTGCGCCACCCCGAAGCCGAATCGGCCCTCGCGATGAACGTCGACATAGACGATGTCCGCGCCTGGGGCCTCGACGTCGCGCTCGTCCTCGACCGCCTCGTCGACGGCGACCTCCGCGGCATGTTCGACGGCCCCACCACCGTCGGCATCGACCTCGACGCGCCCCTCATCGTCTTCGACCTGTCCCACATCGACCGCAACTCCATCGCCATGCCCATCCTGATGGCGATCGTCGGCGTCTGGCTCGAACACACCTGGATCCGTCCCGACCGCAAGAAGCGCATCTTCCTCGTCGAAGAGGCGTGGCACATCATCAACAGCCCCTTCGTCGCCCAGCTGTTCCAGCGGCTCCTCAAGTTCGGCCGCCGCCTCGGCCTGTCCTTCGTCGCCGTCGTCCACCACCTCTCGGACGTGGTCGACGGCGCGGCCGCCCGCGAAGCCGCGGCCATCCTCAAGATGGCCTCGACCCGCACGATCTACGCCCAAAAAGCGGACGAGGCCCGCGCGACGGGCCGCGTCCTGGGCCTTCCCCGCTGGGCGGTGGAAATCATCCCCACCCTCACCCCCGGCATCGCCGTCTGGGACGTCAACGGCAACGTCCAGGTGGTCAAGCACCTGATCACCGAGGCCGAACGCCCCCTCGTCTACACCGACCGCGCGATGACGGAGTCCTCGGCCCCCGCACCCCTGCACGCCGACCTGCTGGCCGCCGAACTCGAAGCCGAGGAAAGGGCCCTGTCCATGGAACGCCACCGCAACAACGGCACCGGCTCGGCAACCACGGTGGCCTGACCATGCCCAACGCCAGACGTACGGAGCCCACGGCCCGAGCCGGCGGTATCCCCGACGGAGTCCTGGTCGGCCTCCTGGCCTTCCTCCTCGGCCTCGCCGTCCTGGTCTGGTCGGCCACCGGCCTCGCGGCCCTCTTCGCCAAGGGCGCCTGGCCGGACACGGTCACCTTCACGCGCACCCCGGAAGCCGTCCGCGCCCTGATAACAGAGCCTCACGACATCCCGGCCGCCTGGCCGGACACCGACCCGGCCGCGCTCTCGGGCTGGGGCCTGTTCTGGGGCCTGTTCATCAGCCAGCTCCTGATCCTGCTGGTCCTGACGATCTTCACGATGGGCATCGTCGCCCGCACCAAGGCCCGCCGCACCCTGGCCAAACAGCCCGCCCCGGCGCCCCAGCCGCACGAACCCGGGCCCACACTCCCCACCCAGCACCAGCCGTACGAACCCCATCCCGCGGCCCCCCGCCCGGCCGCGAGCGAGCCCCCGCCTCCCCCCGTGGACGAGGCCTACCGCTACGGCTTCGGCTACGCCCCGACGACCACGCCCCCGGCCACGACCAGGACCACCACCCCGCCCCACCGCCTGGCGTACGCCACCCCCGCCGAACGCCACCACCCCGCCGCCCAAGCCATCGCGACGGCCGAGGGCGCGGCCCTGATCGTCACGTCCTCCCCCGCCCTCTGGTCGGAGACCAAGGACGCCCGCGCCAAACTCGGCCCGGTCCTCCTCTACGACCCCTCCCACCTGTGCGACACCCCGGCCCGCATGCACTGGAACCCGGCCGAGGGCTGCACCGACCGCGACACCGCAGCCGCCCGCGCGATCGCCCTCCTGGCCCCCGTACGCCCACAGGCCCGCATGGACGCCGCACTCGCCCACACGGCGGAAACGCTCCTGCGCAGCTGGCTCCAGGCAGCCGCCCTCGACGATCGCCCGTTCAAGCAACTCCACCGCTGGGCCCAGGGCAACAACGCCCAGGACGCCGTACGCATCCTGCGCACCCACCCCCAGGCCGCCCCCGGCGCGGCCGGCGAACTGGAGAGCGCCCTCACCGCCCACCCGGAACGCCGCGAGCAGGCCCAGCACCTGACGGCCCGTGCCCTCTCCTGCCTGACCTCGATCCACATCCGCGAGGCCTGCAACCCGAACCGAACGGATTCCCTCACGCTGGCTTCGTTCGTGACCGAGGGGGGCACCCTCTACGTGGTGGGCGAATCCCTGGAAGACCCCCGCACCCACCCGGGTGCGATGCCTTTGCACACCGCACTCGCCGCTCACGTGGTCGAGCACGGCCGCCGCATGGCCGCACGGTCATCCCACGGTCGGCTCGACCCACCACTCTCCCTGGTCCTGGAGGACGTGGCGGCCGTCGCCCCCATCCCCCAGCTCCCGGACCTCCTGACGGACCCGACCCTCCCCCTCGTCGCCCTGTGCCGCAGCCGCGAACAGGCCCGCTCCCGCTGGCCGGACGCCCTCTTGCCGTAGCCCGTGTCGGAAGGGTCGGTGCCCGGGGTCAGGCGGGCCGGGGGAACACGTACTCGATCTCCCGAGCACCCTCTTCCGTCGGCACGGGCACGTCGAGCCCCGACGTCACGAACCCGAACCGCCGGTAGAAGGCCGCGGCCCGCCCGTTCTTCTCGTGCACGAAGAGCCGTACGCGTTCCAGCGCCGGCTCCTCCAACGACCAGACCCACTCCACCGCGGCCTCGAACAGCGCCTCCGTCAGCCCACTGCCCCGCTGCTCGGGCCGCACGAACACCCCAACAAGGTGCCCCTGGTGCACCTCGATGTCCTCGTCGAAGATGCCGGTGGTCCCCGCCTCCTCGACCAACACCACGACGCTGCCGCTCCACGACCCGTCCGGTGCCTCGGCGATGAACTGCCGGGCCATCCGCCCGTGCGAGGCCCCTTCGGTACGCGCCTGCCAGAACGCATCGGGCCGCCCAGCGGCAGCCTCCTCGGTCTCCAGGAAGGCAACGGCCGCATCGGGGTCCCGCAGGGCGGCTATGCGGAGCTCCTTGACCTTCTCCCACTCATCGGCTCGGACAGGACGAATCACATGCTGGTTCATGGCTGGTGATCATAGCGACCGCCCGCGAACCCCACTCAGCCGAACTGGTCCTGAACGCAGAAAAGCCCCGCACCATAAGGTGCGGGGCTTTCCCACAATGATTGTTCGGCGGCGTCCTACTCTCCCACAGGGTCCCCCCTGCAG
>NZ_JBHWJY010000134.1:0-14232 GCF_042731135.1 Streptomyces sp. NPDC059874 | reverse complement strand
CGGCTTCGCCGAGCCAGGGCCGGCCCTTCGGGCCGGTGTCCTGCGCTTCGCTCCGGACGGGTTCGGGTTCCGCTGCGCTTCACCCGAACGGCCCCGCTCTGCGGGCCTGGGTGACCCCGTTTCACGGGGTCCGAGCCTTCGGCTCGTTGGGGTGTCCGCTCCGCTTCCACCCCAAGCCCTTCCGGCTCCGCCTCCAGGGCCGGCCCGCTCCGCGGGCGGCCGGCAGTGAGGGCGGGCTCACTCTCTCTCCTGGTGCTGGGGGAAGGTCAATCGGTCCAGGCCAGCGCCGCAAGGGGACGGCTCGCACTGCCCTGGGCAAGGTGGATCAGAAGGTACGCCGCTCCTCGGCCGGGATGCAGTCCCACATGTCGCCGGTCCAGCCCTTGAAGAGGAAGACCGGCCGGGTCAGAACAATGTCGCCGGCCCTCTGGACCCGGATGAACAGGCCCAGGTCGCCTGAGACCGGATTCCCGTCCACGGCGTACTTCAGATCCGTGTGCGCATGCTCCTCGGCATAAACATGCAGCCAGCTTTCGGCCTCCGAGGGAACACGCCCGACCAACCCCGCACCGTCCAGAGTGACCTGAGGACCGTTCAGGGCATCGACAGCCACGGCCGCCAAGTGGCCCGCACCCGTGTAGTAGAGCGCCACCCCAGGGTTGGGGTACCGCTCCCAGCTGGGCACCGGACTACGGTCGGGATGCCCGGCACACGACCGTGTACGAGGTTCCGGGCCGTTGAGCGCCCCTGTCACCTCATCCGGCCTCATACCGAACTCCAACGGCCCCACACCAACCAGCGGACTCCACACCCACTGCTCACGATCCCCGTCCTCTTTGACGTCCCACGGACCCAAAGTCTTACTCCCCCACAGCCAGGTAATTCCTCTTTGCACCGCCTCGATCCCACAAGACCACCACACGGCGGCAGGACTGCCTGCTGCCGGGGTCAGGGAGGCCTCGTACCAGCTTCGCCACCCGTCCTGCTGACTCAATTTAAGAACCGGATGAACTCGGGAATCGGGACGGGGCACCACACTGAGCTTCTTCGAGTTGGCCACCGATCGGGTGATGGTCGTGAAGCGCAACGAACGAGGCCCCCGAGGTGTTGATCGAGATGTCTGACGTCTCAATCACGTTGCTCGGGGGGCCTCGTTGGTCATCCATCCTGCCGCACTTGACCTGCCGCATGCGCTCGTGGAGTGGGTCGCCATGCTGGTTGTCACTCGTGAGGGCGACCGGCGCTGCAAGCTCCGTCCGTCCCAGCGGGCGATGGTGGCCCTGGTGTACCTGCGAGAGCACACCACTCTGGCGTAGATCGCCGCCGGGTTCGGGACCAGCGAGTCCACCGTCCACGCCTACACCCGCGCGGTCGTCGACCTGCTCGCCGAACGAGCACCGGGTCTACTCAAGACGCTGCGCGAGCACGATCCCGACTTCATCCTGCTCGACGGAACCCTCGCCGAGTGCGACCGGGTCGGCGACGGCCGGGCCGACTACTCCCACAAACACCGGCGCCACGGAGTGAACGTGCAGGTCGTCACCGACCCGGGCGGCCGGCTGCTGTGGCTCTCGCCCGCCCTGCCGGGCCGCACACACGACCTGACCGCCGCCCACACCCACCGGATCATCCGGATCTGCGAGCGTCAGGGCGTTCCCGTCCTGGCCGATCTCGCCTACCAAGGCGCAGGACCGTGGCTGACGACCGGCATCAAACGCAAGCCACTCCAGGAGCTCACTCCCACCGAAAAGACCCTCAACCGGGCGCTGGCCGCAGCACGAGCGCCCGTTGAACGCGGTGTCGCGAGTCTGAAGTCCTGGCGGATCCTCCGCAGGTCCCGGTGCAGCCCCAACCGCATGACGTCAATCGTCAAGGCCATCCTCACGCTGGAGCGGCAGCGCTGAAGATCCTTAGTGAGCGCTTCGTCTGGCGATAACCGCCACATGAAGCGCTCACGCGGAACCGAAACCTCTGGGGTCAGTCCTGATCTTGGCTGTACTGGGCCGCGTACCAACTGGAGTCGATGGCGGGGTTGCGCAGCGCCCCCCAGAATCGGTCGTCAGGTATCGGTGGCAGGGGCTGATTGCCCAGGTCCGCATGCAGATCCGCACGCCAGTCGAGAGTGAAGTGACTCCGGGTCTCCGCGCTCTCGCACACGGACCTGTACGGGGACCCCCAGATCCCGAGGGCTATCTTCTCCGCGGCCCACCTGCGCGTGTGGTCTCGGCCGGTGGCGGCCTGTGCGAGCACCGCGCGGAGTCGCAAGGCGAGCGGGCCGGCCTGGCCAGGCTCCGGCAGGGCCACACCGCACTCCCACGCGTCCAGGGCTGTCTTGACCTCCGGGTAGTCGTTCAGACCCGTTTCGACCGCCAGTCTGCGCAGCTGCTTCCGCGCGGCGTCGACCACCTGCTCATACGGCAGGACTGCGATCAGCGCACCGAGTTCCTCATGCCCGTCCAGGTGGCTCACGTGGAGGAGGTCGGTGGGGCTGTAGGACAGGTCCAGCTCTGGCAGCTGCTCATCCGGTGCGGGAAGGGGCTCGTCGGCACTGTACTGCGGCCTGGCAGGCGAACGCGCCTCCCAGAACAGCCGGCCGTTGAAGGTGACGACACCGGCGTCCTGGCCGCGCTCAAGCGTGCCGGCCAGTTCGGCCAGATACTCACCCAGCGAGTCCGCCTGCCCGAAACTGGTGCCGGTCTCGTCGAAGAACCGTCCGATCACACCGAAGGAGTCCCGCCCGGTACGGCAATCCATCAGAAGACCGTCCGACGTCACGTCGTAAGAACCGAATTTTACGTAATCGTGAATCCAGTAGCCCTCGGTCTCCCCGTCGAGGCCCTGGTCGATGCCGCGCATGAACCCGGTGTCCCCGAGGATTCCGCTCACTCCGAGCAGCCGGTCGCCCGTGCTGAAGCGGAAAGCCTCAGGTCCCTCCAGCGCCCCGTTGTGCCGGAGGAGTGAAGCGACCAGGTCCGGAGGAAAGGTGACCCCCAGTTGCTGTTGCGCTGCTGCGATCTCCTCGCCGCCTGCAGGCGGCCGAAGCGTGGCAAACGTGCGGGGCGCGTGCTCGCGCAGCCACGCGTCGATGCGAGTCCATGAGTCCTGGACCAGGTCTGATGTCATAGGGCCGACCTTAGAACCAGCGGCTGACAACAGCTTGATCGTCGCTCACCGGCCTTGCCGCCGGGTTGGCGTTCAAGCTTCGAGCGGCCCCTTGTCCCGGCTCACCAAGCTGCTGGCACCGGATGCTGCAGCCGCCCACTCGACACTGAAGCGCGCTCAGTCGCGATCACCCGATCGGCGGCCAACTCGAAGAAGCTCACTGATCGCCCTTCACCTGGACTGGCTGTCCTTCGACCGTATGGTGATCATCTGATCACCGAGTGGATGAGGTCTTCGTGAACTCAACTAGCCCCGCCAGCCGTTGGGCTTCTTCCGCATTGCTGCTGATGGTTGCCGTCGCGGGCTGCACCTCGCAACCCGACCGGTCAACGGATTCACCGAGGCCCGCGCACGCGGTGTTCGACCCGCCGTCGAAGTTCGATGCAAAGGCCGGTATTCCGATGCCCAAGGCTGCCACCGCCGGGCTCATCAGCTCCAAGGGCAAGGAGATGGAGCTGCTGAGGAACCCTGTGGCGCTCTTCAAGGAGAAGGCCTACGTGGCCACGCGGGAAAGCCTGCTGGCCGTCGACACCACCAGTGGCGCGGTAAGCACCATCACGCCGGAAGCGACGCCGGTGAAGGCGCCCGAAGCGGACGGCCATGGCTCCTTCCTGTTTTCGCAGCCGGTGTCCATCACGGAGGGTGCCGGGCCGCTGGTGCTCGCCTCGTTCGTCGTGCAGCAGCCGGCGTTCGGGACGCACTCAGGACGGGTCTTCGTGGAGTTCACTGCGGTGAACGCGGCCAGCGGACGGGTCGAGTGGCGGCTGCCGCTGAACAGTTCGGTCATGTCCCCACCGGTCGCCGCGCCCAACAGGCTGAGCGCGGCCACGACGAAAAGGATCAACCCCACTGCCGACCCGGTAACGGCCCAAAGGACCGCTGCGGCCACCACGAGGGCCCTGTTCGGCACAGCCGTCCGCTGGCGTGCGGATGCTGCGAACATGTCGGACTCCCTGACGCTGACCTGTGGTGACGCACCAAGTCTGGAAGGCCGGCGACACCGGGGGATGAGTGCGCGTACTCAGAATGCGACGGCCGGATGCTCAGTAACGCCTGACACGGTCGCCGTGGGGCGCCCCCCTTTCGCGGAAGGGAAACCACCCTGGTGCGGCGGCGCGGGGGAAGATCCTTCCGGGGCAGGCCAGGACGGTTAGCCTGTGCGCATGGTCTTCAGACGTCTGTGGGGCGACAAGGGCGAGATACCGCTCGAAATCGACACCGTCATCCTGTCCGAGCCCGTCGAACCGGGAGGGATGCTCACCGGTGAGGTGGTGCTGCGCGCGCCCGATCGTGATGTGGAGGTGCAGTCGATCCACCTGGAGGCGTTCGTCGATACGCTGGGCGTCCACAAGGGCGACGGCGACGAGGGCAAGGGTCACTCGTTCACCTCCACCGCCGCGAGCGGCTGGTTCACCCTGAAGAAGGGCGAGGAGAGGCGGTCGCCCTTCCGTCAGCGGCTCTGGTGGGGGACCCCGGTGTCCGAGGTGAACGGGCAGCGGTTTCACGGGGTGTCCCTGACCCTACACACCAAGGTCAAGGCCGAGGGCATCAGCACCCGGACGGACGCCGATCCCGTGCGCATCGCCGCGCTGCCTCTGCACACGGCCATCCTTGACGCCTTCACGGCCGCGGGCCACGACTGCACGACTTCACAGATCGTCGACTCGACCATCCCCGATACCGAGTACCACCTCTATCTGCGGCAGAGCTTCCTGCTCACCCGGCGGACCGGCGGCGAGGGACCGCGGGAGCTGGAGCTGACCTTCCACAACAACGCCGTCGGCTGCGAGATCTACCTCCGTCGGGCCGCGCTGCACAAAAGACACTGGGACGACAAGCCGCCAGCCCTGCGCTATGTCGCCGCCCACCACGACGTCGGCCGGGTGGACTTCGCGGAGGAGGTCCAGCGCTGGATGGACGAAGTCGCCGCCCTGGACCAAGGCCACGCCAGCGCTGCGGACTGACGGTGCCGCGCGGCCAGATCCGTCGGGCCAACTAGTAGTGCTTTGTTAGCTGCTCTTGTCGCGGTGGGTGTCTGGTAGTTCGCTGGCTGTATGAGGGCTGGGGAGCTTACGGCGGTGCGGGTTCGGCTGGAGGAGTTCGCCTCCGAGGTGCTCTCGCCGCGAGCACTCCGACCCCAGCCCCGGCTCTCCCCGCCCCCGTGTCCTCCCCCGCTTCTCCCCCTCCCGCCCTTTCGGCGTCCCGGTCCGCAACGCCGCCGCCCACGGCGGGACACACCAACCCCACCCCGTAGCCCCGCCACCACATACCGGGGATCACTGAAACTGCGCAGTACTCAACCAACCTGCGCAGGCAGGCCCGGAGCCAAAAACACCGCAGGTCAGACGGCTGGAGCAGCCCAACCCTGCGCAGATTCAGTGAGCCACCCAGCCAAAAACCCGCTCATCCACACTGCATAACCCCAGTTCAGAAGCATGACGACTGCTCAGATTCACTGATCGGCGACAGGATGGCTCCCGAGGTGAGTCTCGCGCTGTGTGATCGACCTTTCCAGGGTGTGAGGATGCAGATAATTGGGCTGCCCGTCCGCCGTCGGGCAGTACCCGAGTGGAAGGTGCCCGATGAAGCTGTCGGCCAGTGACCGAGGCCGCCTCAAGGAGATCCTCCAGGCGCGCCGAGCCGCGATCGATCCCGTGACCATGGGGTTCCCACAGCGAATGCCGGGCCCTGGCCGGCGGGCCGCGGGCCTGAGCCAGGAGCAGATGGATTCGCTGCTTACACGGACCCCAGGCACCTACAACCGGTTCGAGAACGGCCAACTCGCCAGCCCCGGCAGCGATCTCCTCGCCGCAGTCGCGAGGACGTTGCGGCTGGACGAGCAGGAGTGGGTGTTCCTGTGGCTGATCACCCGCAAGGAGAACCCGCCACACGCCCTGCACGGCAGCTCGGGGACTTCCCTAACCGGAGCGTGGCAGCGGATCATCGACCAGATCAGCGGAACGTTGGTGTACGTCAGCGACGCCGAATTCAACATCGTCGCTCACAACGAGGACTTCCGACGTGTCTTCCCACGCGGACAAGCCCCCGCAAACATCATGCGCTGGATGCTCCTCGACCCCGAGGCTCGCACCCACGTCCTGATGCACTGGGAGACCCACTGGGCGCCGGCCATGACGCCTTCTCTGAAGCACAGCGTGGAGCTACGCCCGGAGAATCCGGCGCTCGGTCGTCTCGAGTACGACGTCCTCAACGACCCCGTGACCGGACCGCTCTACCGCGAGCATGCTGCGGCCCCCATGCCCTATTTTGACGGCTCCGAACTCCCCATCCGCCACGCCGTTCACGGACCCGGCCGACTCACGACCTGCCTCGCCGAACCCGTCACAGCCCCCGGAGCCCGCATCAACCTCAGCATCTACACCCCCACAGACCCACTGACCAATCATCAGCCCATACCCGACAAACCACTCACCCCCTGAACACAGCACCAGGACGGGGACCCAGCAGGGGAAGACCCTGTGGACCGTTGAGCTGGAGGGCACCATCACAGTCCAACACATACCGCCGTCCACCAGCACACCGTTCGGCTTCGACAGAGACATGCACGACCCGTCATCGCCCGCGCGGCTCTCCCCGACCTGGCCGTGACTCTCGGGGGTGTACGCCCAATAGGCCAACCACGGGCGCGTCGTCGACCGGATCACCGGCATCACGGTAGTGATCGACCCAGCCAAGCCCGCGGTGACGGACCTTTGACCTGCGCGACTTAAAGTTGGCGGAGGCTGACTGCCGGAACCCCGCGGACCGTCAAATGGATGTCGGTGAGACGGACAGTTTCGGGTACGCCCCGCATGGGTGCCGCGCAACGGATCCCACGCCAGGGGTGCCGCTCCACATCGCGGGAGCAGCGCTCCCGTGCTCCTCTCACCGGGGCGCCGGGGGCGATGCCGCCGCAGTCGTGCCGCATGCACCGGCACTCCTCGCTGGCGCCGGCGTGCAACCCCATGCCGGATCACACCCGACGAGGAGTCAGCCGTGCCCCGCACACGGGAGACGGACTCGGGCCGGAAGAACCGGTCGAGGTCGGGGACGGGCAGGTGCAGCGGCCGCCCGCTGACGTCCAGGTCGCCGGCGACGGCGGTGACGCCGTGCACGGCGTCCCTGGGCGTCTCTCCGCAGGCGACCACGCAGGCGCGGAGATCGGTGGTGAAAGTGCCGTGAGTCGAACCGAGCATCGTTCCGCTTCACCCTTCCGCCCATGACTGATGAACTGACGCTCAGTCAGATCATGGAGCTGACGCATAGCCAGGAATGGGTGTGCGCGAAGGGGATTCACGAGCTCACGCGTCGGTGCCCGCCTGATGTCCGGCGGGCCCCGGGTCCGCGGTCAGGGGGTGTCAGCTGTTGTCGTAGCGGTTCACGAAGGTCAGCCGGTTGAAGGCCCAGGCGCCCGCCGAGGGGCTCACCCAGCCGGTCGTCGCGGTCGAGGCGAGGGTGCCGCCCGCCAGGGCCGGCCAGGTGAACATCTTGTCGTCGCCGTTGGCGTAGCCGTACATCGCGGCGAGGTCGTCCCGGCCGTCACCGTTGTAGTCGGCGACGACGATCTTCATCTCGGCCGCGTTCAGGTCGCCCGCCTTGGCGTTCAGGGCCAGCTGCGGGGCGGCCAGCGTGGCATCCCTATTGCCCTTGAGGACGTAGAACACGTCATGGCCGTCGGAGTGGTCGTACCAGGCCACCAGGTCGTCCCGGCCGTTGCCGTCGAAGTCGCCGCTGTGCAGCCGTACCTGGGAGAAGGACCAGTTCCCGGCCGGGACCGACCAGGAGGAGATTGGGGCCGCGAAGGAGCCGTCCTTCCGGCCGAGGAACGTCCACAGCTTCACGGAGCCGTCGGTGTAGCCGTAGAGCACGCCGACGTCGGTGATCCCGTCGCCGTTGTAGTCGCCGGATGCCCGCTTCATGAGAGAGGCCTCCCAGTTGTCCGCCGTCGTCGCGAAGGCGGTACGGGGCGTGGCGAGCGCGCCGGTGTCGGTGCCGGTGAAGAGGTGCAGGGCGTCGTGGCCGTCGGAGTAGTCGTACCAGTCGACCATGTCGGACCGGCCGCTGCCGTCGAAGTCGTTGCGGACGGCGGTGCCGGTCGTCCACACCGTGTTGCCCGGATAGTCGCGGACGACCAGGTTGCCGCGCTCCTGGAGAACGAGCGAGCCGCGGACGGCTGCGGTGCCGGACTGCCACAGCGTGGTGGTGTCGGCGGCGTTGCGGACGACCAGGTTGCCGTCGGTGCCGAAGAGCGCGGTGGCGCCCGGGTTGCCCGCGGTGTTCGTCTGCCAGAGCACGTTGCCGGCCTTGGCGGTGACGACGAGGTTGCCGTCGGTGCGCATGACGACGGTCGCGGCGGTGGAGGCGAGCGCGTCGCCGGACGCGAGCCGCTGGCCCGGGGCCAGGCGGCTGCCGTCGGTGAGGCCGTCGGTCCGCGCGGCGACGGCACCGTTACGGGTCTCGATCGCGCTCACGCCGTAGCAACCGCCCTGCCAGGACCGGCTGCTGACGCCGACCAGCTCCAGGACCCCCTCTCGCTCGCGCAGC
Organism: Streptomyces sp. NPDC059874; assembly: GCF_042731135.1. Classification (NCBI taxonomy): domain Bacteria; kingdom Bacillati; phylum Actinomycetota; class Actinomycetes; order Kitasatosporales; family Streptomycetaceae; genus Streptomyces; species Streptomyces sp. NPDC059874. The sequence continues at coordinate 5,526 of NZ_JBHWJY010000134.1, read as the reverse complement.
ACCGGGCCGCCGCTGTCGCCCTGGCAGATCACGTCGGCGGCGGTCGCGCCGGTGATGCCGAGGGTCGTGGCGTCGGCTGTGTTCGTGGTGAAGGAGGCGACGTGCAGCCGGTCCGGCACCCACTGGGTCTTCGTCCGGCCGTACCCGGCGACCTTGAGGGTGTCGCCCGCCGCAGCCGGGGTGGTGGCGACGGCCACCGTCTGGATCCCGGTGGCGGGCGTCGCGAGCCGCGCCAGGACGAGGTCCCGCCCGGCCCGCGGCACCACGTCGGTCACCTCGGTGACGTGCCCGCCGGTGGTCGCGGTCAAATCGGCTCGGCCGATGGTCGCCACGGTCCTCAGGGCCGGGGGACCGGGGGTGACCTCAAGGCTCACGGCCGGGTTCGCGGCGAAGCAGCTCGCGGCGGTGACGATCCAGCTCGGGTCGACGAGCGCCCCGGTGCAGCTGCGCATCGCGTCGCCGACGCCGACCCGGATCTGCGCGGTGAAGGCGTACGAGGCGTCCGTGACCGGCGTGCCGGAGAGGGCCTGCGCCGGGGCGGCGGTCAGGACGAGGGGGACAGCGACCAGGGCGGCCGCTGCCAGCGCGGCGAGCCGCGCGGGTCTGGTGTGTCGCATCAGTGGGTTCCTCGCTGAGGTGGTTTCGGGCGGGTCCAAGGGCCCGGCCGTACGTCCGATGTGGGGCGGGCGGGGCGGGCTACTTGGTGGTCCGGATCTCCACGAGCACGTGGGGGCGGGCCTCGGGGTCCGCCGCCTCGCCCACCGACTGCCAGGAGTTGGCGGGCACATCGAACGACTTCTCCTCGGTGCCGACGGTCATGTCGACCTCGGTCGCGTAGTCGGCGGCCTTGACCAGGTACACGGAGGGGATCTCGAGGGTGAGCCAGCCGCCGCTGCCGGTGGTGCGGAAGCAGACCCGCTGCTTGTCCCGGGACCAGACCTCCATCAGGCCGGTCCCGGAGGCGCAGTCGGCGAGGAGGATGTGGCCGTCGCCGCGCTTGAGGGTGATGCCCTGCTCGGCCAGGATCCGGTCCGCATCCGGGTAGGCGTGGTCCTCGACCGCGAAGCCGGGCGCCTCCTCGGCGACGGGCCGGGCGTTCCCCGCGCCGGCGGAGGCCACCGTCGGGCCGCCGGTCACCGCGAGCCAGGCGAGGGCGCCCGCGGCGGCGGCCGTGCCCAGAGCGCGTGCGACACGGCGCCCGGTTCTCGATGTGGTGGTGCTCTTTTTCTTCATCGGGATCCTCATCTTTCTTGGAGCGGATGGATGTTTTCTATCGCCAATTCCACAGAGGGAATGAGGTATCCATATTCCTCCCTGATTTCGATGGGAGGGGTCTTGTGCGGGGCTCCTTGCGGAGATCCCCTTCACGACCCCCCGTATGTAAGACCTCCCTCTGCGTGCCTGTCCATCACGCAAATCAGCCAAAGAAGGGCGTAACCGAAGAGGTGGCATGTGAGCTGAATCACTGCACTGGAACCCCTGAGAACTGCTTGTGGGGGTCCGATGGAGGAATGGGGAGGGTTCGGAGTTCACGTACAACCTTTTACCGAATGGGCCCATAGTGCACGTTCGCGCCTGAAAAGCAATCGCCTCACCAAAGGGGCTTGATAAAGGAATGGAACAGGGTAGTCTGCGCGGCTGTAATGCCAGAATTCCGTGCATCCCTTTCGGGAAGGACTTGTCTCTTGTCCGCATCGCTCTGGAGCAGGCGCCGCATCCTCACGACGGTCGCCGCGACGGCCGCCGTCCCCGCCCTGCCCTCGATCCTCACCCTGACCGCCACCCCTGCCCGGGCCGCCGAAGCGGCGGACGGCGACACCGGGCTGCCCGACACCGACCGGGGCAGGGCCGTCTGGGCCTACAAGACCGGCGGCCGGGCCGTCCGCGAGGCCGCCGCGGTCGCGCTCGCCGGATCACCCGCGGCCGTGTCCGCGTTCCTCACCGGCGAACTCCCGGTGCGGAAGGCGGAGGACAACCGTTTCGCGGTGCTCACGAACCTGCCCTACGCCGGCCCCTCGGTCCGCCAGGCCGCCGAGACGGCGCTGTCCGCGGGCGACGACGCCGTGGCCGCGTTCCTGCGCGACGGGTTCGCCCTGCCCATCGTCACCGACCTGCGGGCCAGGATCGCCACGGTCATGAACAACGGCGGCACAGCCGTGAAGCGCGAGGCCACCAAGGCCCTGGACGCCGGCACCAAGGAGGCCTTCACCACCTTCCTCGAAACGACCCAGTACCGGGCGCGGGAGGAGGACGAGCGGGTCCAGGTGGCCGCCGTCCTCTACACCGCCTCGCCCGAGGTCAGGAAGTACGCGGAGCGCGCTCTCAACGAGGGCACGGCGGACGCGATACGGCAGTTCCTCCACTCCGGCCAGTACATCGCCCGGGCCCGGGACGAAGAGGCCGCCACCATCGGCCAGCTGGTCTCGATCGTGGAGCAGGAGGGCCGGCGCGCCCGGCTCAGGACCGAGCAGGCCGTCACCGCCTCGGCGCAGGCCAAGGACGCGGCCAGAAAGGCCATGGAGGCCGCGCTCAAGGCCGCGGAGGAGGCCCGGCTCGCCCAACAGGACGTCCGCAAGTCGGCGATCGCGGCCAACAACGCCGCCGACGCCGCCCGCGGCGCGGCCACCGCCGCCGCCACCGCGATCTCCGCCTCCCGCGTCGCCCAGGCCGCCGCCGGGCGGGCCACGCTCGCCGCCCAGGCCGCCGCCGCTGCCGCCGCCGCGGCCGGCAACGCCGCCTCCCGCGCCTACAGTGCGGCCATCGCAGCCTCCAAGGACGCCACCAAGGCCACCGCCGCCCGCGATGCCGCCAGGGTCGCCCGGGACGTGGCGGCCCGCGCGAAGACCGCGGCCACCGCCGCCGCCGCGGCGGCCATCGCCTCCAGGGAATCGGCGGGCGCCGGAAGCGCCGCCGCCGACGCCGCCAGGGACGCGGCCGCCGCCGCGAACGCCTCCGCCGACGCGGCCGCGAACGCGGGCGCCGCCAAGGCGCAGGCGGACAGGGCCAAGGCCGCCGCCGCCGAGGCCGACGCGGCCGCCGCCCGCGCCACCCGCGCCGCGGGCACCGCCCAGAACCTCGCGATCAGGGCGGCACAGGCCGCCGAGACCGCCCGCGACGCGGCCAACAGCGCCGCCACACACGCCCTGAACGCCGCCGCCGCAGCCGACGACGCCGCCGCGAACGCGGGCAAGGCCATCGAGTACGCCAAGCGCTCCACCGCGTACGCCGAGGCGGCCGTCGCCGCGGCCACCACCGCCGCCACCGCGGTCACCGAGGCCCAGGCGGTCGAGCAGGCGGCCCGTGAGGCGGAGGCCGCCCAACTCGCCGAGGACACCGAACTCGGTGTCGAGGAAGCCCGGTTGCGCGCCAAGGCCGAGACCGACGAAGCCAACCGGGTCCAGCAGCAGCGTACGGAGGCGGACAAGACCGCCACCGAGATCAAGGACCTCATCACCGCCGCGGAGACCGCCTTCCGGGCCGGCGACACCGCCGGCGCCGTCACGGCGGGCCGCAAGGCCGCCGTCCGACTTCTGGACGCCACCGGAACATGGACCAGGGAGGCCGCCGAGTACGCCCTCGCCGCCTCCGACGAGGCCGTCCTCAACTGGATCGACGTCGACCGTGCCCTCGCCCAGCGGACCGACGACCGCGAGACGGTCCTGACCGTCGCCACGATGTCGACGGCGGCGGTCGCCGAGGCCGCTCACGCAGTCCTGGCCAGTGACGACCCGGGCGCCCCCCGAGCCTTCCTCGGCCACGGCATGATCGAGGCCGCGGCCACCGACAACCGTGTCACCGTCGCCCGGTTCCTCCGCGACTGCGGCCCGGCCGTCCGGGCCAAGGCCGAGGCTGCCCTCAACGACGGGCGGGCGATCGCGCTCCACCGCTTCCTCAACGTCGAACTCGGCGAAGCGGTGAAGGAGGACGACCGCGTCGAGGTCGCCCGGCTCCTCGGTGCCGGCGGCCTCTACATGAAGTCAGCGGCAGAGATCATGCTCGAAGGCTCTGCCCGCATGCGGCGGACCTTCCTCGTCCACGAGCAGTACGAGGTCGCCTGGCTCGACCACGACCAGGCCTCCCACGTCGCCGCGATCCGGGCCGCCATCGCTCACGCGGCCAGGGTCGCCGCCAAGGCCCACGAGGACGCCGCGCTCGCCTCCAAGGCGGCCGCCGAGGCACGCCAGGCCGCCACGGAGGCGGCCGCCTGGGCCACGAAGGCACAGACCTACGCCCAGGACGCCGCGAACGCGGCAGCACAGGCGAAGGCGAACGCCGACGCCGCCGACCGCTCGGCGGCGTCCGCGGCCGCGTCCGCGACGGCCGCGAAGGCGGCCGCCGCCACAGCGCGCGTCGCCTCCGCGACGGCCCACTACGCGGCGGGGCAGGCAGCCAGGTCCGCGCAGCAGGCGGTGGCCTCGGCCGTGCGGGCGCAGGCGTCCGAGAGCGCGGCGGTGGCCGCCGCCCGCCAGGCCGGTCAGGACTGGAAGGCGGCGGCAGCCGCGGCGAGCGACGCCAAGGCGTTCGAGATCAGCAAGCGGAACGAGGAGCAGATCCTGGCCGCGAAGGCGGCGGCCGCGGCGATCAAGGTGCACGAGTTGAACGGCACCTCGCCGGTCGACACAACGGGTGACGTCAAGTTCTGGGACCTGTGGCCGAAGGACATACATGACGGCAGGGACTGGGCCGTCGCCACCGGCCACTGGAGCACCGTGCTCGGAAGCGTGGCGCTGGGGCTCGACATGGCGGGCCTCTGGGCTCTCACCGTTCCCGTTCTCGGTGAGGCCGCGGCCGCGACCATGTTCGGGATCGCCGCCGTCGTGGGCCTGGCCTCCACGTTCGTCCAGTTTGTGTCCACCGTCCTCCACGCGTGCTACTTCGGCCCGCACAGCAAGGAGTTCAAGACGGCGCTCGGCGGCCTCGTGATCGGCGCGATGTTCATCGGCGGTGGGTCCCTGCTCAAGAAGACCGAGGTCCCGCACTGGATCGGCGACAAGCTGTGGCAGGTCGGGGGAGACTTCGTCTCGTGGGCGTACGGCGAGCAGACCTGGTAGCCGCATGACCCGCCCGCCCTCCGGCCCCGTGGGGAGCGCCGGAGGGCGGGCGGGCTCCGGACGCGCGGCCCCTACACCGTCCTGGCCGCGCCCGCGTGCCGCGCGATCCGCTCCGCGTCCATCGCCAGCTCGCGGAACATCCCGCTGATCGGGTTCGTGACCCCCGTGAAGTAGAGACCGGGCGCCTCGCGCGGACTGCGCGCCCCGTGCGTCACCGGCAGCCCGCGCCCGTCCAGGACGTCCAGATGCCCGAGGAGCGGCTCCAGGGTGCGCCGGTAGCCGGTCGCCGAGATCATCGTGTCCGGGGCGATCCGGCTGCCGTCCGCGAGGACCACCTCGCCGTCCTCGAAGGCCTCCACGGCGGCGACGATCTCGGTATCAGCCGGTGGGGCCCGGGGCGCGGAAGCGTGCGGCGTGTTCGGCGGCCCACTGGGCGAACGTGCGCGCCGGGCGGCCGGTGACCCGCTCGACGGTG
>NZ_JBHWJY010000133.1:0-14452 GCF_042731135.1 Streptomyces sp. NPDC059874 | reverse complement strand
GGCCCCGCACCTTCGCAGGTGCGGGGCCGTTCCTTCGTCCCGTCGCGTCAGCTCCGGCCGCGCAGCCCCCGGTACGTGGCCACCAGCGCCTTCGTCGAGGCGTCCAGCCCCGGCACGTCCGCGCCCTCGGTCAGCGCGGGCTCGACCCGCTTGGCGAGGACCTTGCCGAGCTCCACGCCCCACTGGTCGAAGGAGTCGATGTTCCACACCGCGCCCTGTACGAACACCTTGTGCTCGTACAGGGCGATCAGCTGGCCGAGCACCGCCGGAGTGAGGTCGCCCGCGAGGATGGTGGTCGTCGGGTGGTTGCCCTTGAAGGTCTTGTGCGGGACCAGCGCGTCCGGGACGCCCTCCGCCCGTACTTCCTCCGGCGTCTTGCCGAAGGCCAGCGCCTGCGTCTGCGCGAAGAAGTTCGCCATCAGCAGGTCGTGCTGGGCCGCCGGCCCGGCCTCCAGGTCCGCCACGGGCCGGGCGAAGCCGATGAAGTCCGCGGGGATCACCCGCGTGCCCTGGTGGATCAGCTGGTAGTAGGCGTGCTGTCCGTTGGTGCCGGGCGTGCCCCAGACCACCGGGCCCGTCTGCCACTCCACCGGATTGCCGTCCCGGTCCACGGACTTGCCGTTGGACTCCATGTCGAGCTGCTGCAAGTACGCCGTGAACCGCGAGAGGTAGTGGCTGTACGGGAGCACCGCGTGCGACTGCGCGTCGAAGAAGGCGCCGTACCAGATCCCCAACAGGCCCAGCAGCAGCGGGGCGTTCTCCTCCGCGGGCGCCGTGCGGAAGTGCTCGTCCATGGTGTGGAAGCCGCCGAGCAGCTCCCGGAAGGCGTCCGGGCCGATCGCGATCATCAGCGAGAGGCCGATGGCCGAGTCGAAGGAGTAGCGGCCGCCGACCCAGTCCCAGAACTCGAACATGTTGGCCGGATCGATACCGAAGTCCGTCACCTTTTCGGCGTTGGTCGACAGCGCCACGAAGTGCCGTGCCACGGCCGCCGGGTCGCCGCCGAGGCCGGCCAGCAGCCACGCGCGCGCCGAAGTGGCGTTGGTGATGGTCTCGATGGTGGTGAAGGTCTTGGAGGCGATGATGAACAGCGTCTCGGCCGGGTCCAGGTCCCGTACGGCCTCGTGCAGGTCGGCGCCGTCCACGTTGGACACGAAACGCACGGTCAGGCCGCGGTCGGTGAAGGCCCGCAGGGCCTCGTACGCCATCGCCGGACCGAGGTCGGATCCGCCGATGCCGATGTTGACGACGTTCTTGATGCGCTTGCCGGTGAAGCCGGTCCACCGCCCCGACCGGATCTGGTCGGAGAAGGCCGCCATCTTGTCCAGGACGGCGTGCACGCCGGGGACGACGTTCTCGCCGTCCACCTCGACGACCGCGTCCGCGGGGGCGCGCAGGGCGGTGTGCAGGACCGCCCGGTCCTCCGTCGTGTTGATCTTCTCGCCGCGGAACATGGCCTCGCGCAGCTCGGCCACGCCCGTCGCCGCCGCGAGTTCGCGGAGCAGCGTCAACGTCTCGTCGGTCACGAGGTGCTTCGAGTAGTCGATGTGCAGGTCCCCGACCCGCAGGGTGTAGCCGGTGCCGCGGCCCGGATTCTCCTCGAACAGCTCCCGCAGATGCGTGTGCCCGAACTCTTCCCGGTGCTTGCCGAGTGCCAGCCACTCCGGCGTCCGGTTCAGCTTCGTACGCTCCGCATTCATCTCGGACATCAACCCGTTTCTTCCGTCCTGTCGTGCCCCGCCGAGTCCCAACCTAAAGGATGCGAAGCGGCACAACCGACACAAAGAGGCCCGGTCGCGCAGGAGAAGACTCCTACGTGACCGGGCCTCAAGTCATGCTTGCCGCGGGCTCTCAGATCTCGCCGCGGAGTTTGGCGAGCGCCTCCGCGAGGATGGCCTCGCCATCGGCGTCCGTTCGGCGCTCCCGTACGTACGCCAGGTGCGTCTTGTACGGTTCGGTGCGCGGCGGCGCCGGCGGGTTGTCGCGGTCCTGGCCGGCCGGGAACCCGCAGCGCGGGCAGTCCCAGGTGTCCGGCACCTGCGCGTCACTGGCGAAGCTCGGCTGCGTCTCGTGCCCGTTCGAGCACCAGAAGGAGATGCGCAGGCGGGGCGCGGACTCGCCGCGCTCGGCCTCACCCATCGGCCCCGCGCCGACCCGGCTACCACGGATCGCGTTGCCACTTGCCACGGTCGTAACTCCCCTGCGTGATGGTGCCGCCAGGCATGAGGGCATTTCTGCTGAAGCGCCCCGGGTACGTAGAGCCCAACTCACGGGATCGTCCCCTCAGGTGGGGGGAGCAGAATAACTCGTTCCGCATCCAAGGCGCAGGACCTCATGATAGGCCGGGCTTCGCCGACCCTACTGCCGGTTGGCCAGAACGGTCAGCCGCTCGACTTCATCAGCAGGCCGAGGGCGATGATGCACGCGAACCACAGCAGACCGACGACGACGGTGATGCGGTCCAGGTTGCGCTCCGCGACGGAGGAACCCCCGACCGACGACTGCATTCCGCCGCCGAACATGTCGGAAAGGCCGCCGCCCTTGCCCTTGTGCATCAGCACGAGCAGCATCAGCAGGGCGCTGAAGACGATCAGGGCGATCGAGAACCCCATAATCACGGCTGATTCCTACTTTCTGGCTTTACTGGCTTTCCGGCTTTGCGGGACGTGCGCGGGGGCCAGTGCTGATGGTTCAGCCCCTGGCCCCCGCAAGGGTACGACGGATCGGCCCTACCGCATACTCACTGGTCGCGGAAGCGGACGATCTTGACGAACTCGTCCGCGTCCAGCGCCGCGCCGCCGATCAGGGCGCCGTCGACGTCGGGCTGGGCCATGATCGCCGCGATGTTCCCGGACTTCACCGAGCCGCCGTACTGGATGCGGACCTTGTCGGCCAACTCCTGCGAGTACAGCTCCGCGAGACGGCCGCGGATCGCCCCGCAGACCTCCTGGGCGTCCTCGGGGGTGGCGACCTCGCCGGTCCCGATGGCCCACACGGGCTCGTAGGCGATCACGATGGACTCGACCTGCTCGGCCGGGATGTCCTTGAGGCCGCCGTCGAGCTGCGCCAGCGTGAACTGGACCTGCTGGCCGGCCTTGCGGATGTCCAGGCCCTCGCCGACGCACAGGATCGGGGTGAGCCCGTGCTTGTAGGCGGCCTTGACCTTGGCGTTGCAGATCTCGTCGTTCTCGCCGTGGTACTGGCGGCGCTCGCTGTGGCCGACGGCCACGAACGTGCACTTCAGCTTGGCGAGCATCGAGCCGGAGATCTCGCCGGTGTAGGCACCGGAGTCGTGCGCGGAGATGTCCTGGGCGCCGTACTTGATCTTCAGCTTGTCGCCGTCGACCAGGGTCTGGACCGAACGCAGGTCGACGAAGGGCGGCAGGACCGCGACCTCGACGGCGTCGTAGTCCTTGTCGGCGAGGGCGAAGGCGAGCTTCTGGACGTGGGCGATGGCCTCCAGGTGGTTGAGGTTCATCTTCCAGTTGCCCGCCATCAGCGGGGTGCGTCCGGTTACAGGGGCGGTCATGTGTGTTCAGCCCTCCAGGGCGGCGAGGCCGGGGAGCGTCTTGCCTTCGAGGTATTCGAGGGAGGCGCCACCACCGGTGGAAATGTGCCCGAAGGCATTCTCGTCGAAGCCCAGGATGCGGACCGCCGCGGCGCTGTCGCCACCGCCGACCACGGTGAAGGCGCTGCTGTCGACGAGGGCCTGCGCGATGGCGGTGGTACCGCCCGCGTAGTCGGGGTGCTCGAAGACGCCGACCGGACCGTTCCAGAAGACGGTCTTGGCGTCGGCGATCTTCGAGGCGTACAGCTCACGGGTCTTCGGGCCGATGTCCAGGCCCTCCTTGTCGGCGGGGATCCCGTCCACGGCGACCGTCTCGAAGTCCGCGGGGGTCTTGCCCTTGAGGTCGGGGAAGTCCTTGGAGACCAGCACGTCGACCGGGAGGACCAGCTCGACGCCGGTCTCCTTGGCCCGCTTCATGTACTCGGTCACCTTCGGGATCTGGTCCTCCTGGAGGAGGGAGATGCCGACCTCGTGGCCCAGGGCCTTGAGGAAGGTGTACGCCATGCCGCCGCCGATGAGGATGCGGTCGGCCTTGCCGAGCAGCTCGTCGATGACGGCGAGCTTGTCGGAGACCTTGGCGCCGCCGAGCACGACCACGTACGGGCGCTCGACCTCGGCGGTGAGCTTCTTCAGGACGCCGACCTCGGTGGCGATGAGGTAGCCGGCCGCGTGCGGGAGGCGCGCGGGCAGGTCGAAGACCGAGGCGTGCTTGCGGTGGACGGCGCCGAACCCGTCGCCCACGTAGACGTCGGCCAGCTCGGCGAGCTGGTCGGCGAAGGCTCCGCGCTCGGCGTCGTCCTTCGAGGTCTCGCCGGCGTTGAAGCGCAGGTTCTCGATGACGGCGACCTTGCCGTCGGCGAGGGCGGCGACGGTGGCCTTGGCGGAGTCGCCGACCGTGTCGGTGGCGAACGCGACGTCCGCGGCGAGCAGTTCGCCCAGCCGCTTGGCGGCGGGGGCGAGCGAGAACGCCGGGTCCGGGGCGCCCTTGGGGCGGCCCAGGTGCGAGGCGACGACCACGCGGGCGCCGGCTTCGGCGAGCTTCGCGATGGTCGGCTGGACGGCGCGGATGCGGCCGTCATCGGTGATCTCACCGTTCGCAAGCGGCACGTTCAGGTCGGCGCGGACGAAGACCCGCTTGCCGGCCACGCCCTCGGCGAGAAGTTCGTCGATCGTCTTCATGTGTTTCTACTCCTTGTTCCCGTGCGGGGCGTAGGGCCCACCGGGCGAGAAGAGGGTACGAGACAAGCGACAGGGCCCGTACGGCGCACCATCGCGCTGTCACGGACCCTGTGCTCACATCGTGCTGCTGCCTTGCCCTACGTTCTTAGAGCTGACCGCCGACGAAGACGGTCAGGTCGACGAGACGGTTGGAGTAGCCCCACTCGTTGTCGTACCAGCCGACGACCTTGACGCTCTTGCCCTGGACCATGGTCAGGGAGGAGTCGAAGGTGCAGGAGGCGGGCCAGTTCACGATGTCGGAGGAGACGATCGCGTCCTCGGTGTAGTCCAGGATGCCCTTCAGCTGGCCCTCGGCGGCCTTCTGGAAGGCGTTGTTGACCTCGTCCTTGGTCACCTCGCGCTCCAGCTCGATGACCAGGTCGGTCACGGAACCGGTGGGGACCGGGACGCGCATCGCGATGCCGTCGAGCTTGCCCGCCAGCTCCGGGATCACCAGGGCGGTGGCCTTGGCGGCACCGGTGGTGGTCGGGATGATGTTCTCGGCGGCGGCGCGGGCGCGGCGCAGGTCCGAGTGCGGGAAGTCGAGGATGCGCTGGTCGTTCGTGTAGGCGTGGACCGTCGTCATCATGCCCTTGACGATGCCGAAGTTCTCCAGGAGGACCTTGGCCATCGGCGCCACGCAGTTGGTGGTGCAGGAGGCGTTGGAGATGACGTGGTGGTTGGCCGCGTCGTACTTGTCCTGGTTGACGCCCATCACAATGGTGATGTCCTCGTCCTTGGCCGGAGCCGAGATGAGGACCTTCTTCGCGCCGGCGGCGATGTGCTTCGCGGCGTCGGCCTTCTTGGTGAAGATGCCGGTGGACTCGATGACGATGTCCGCACCCAGCTCGCCCCAGGGGAGGTTCGCGGGGTCGCGCTCGGCAAAGGTCTTGAAGGTGTTGCCGCCGACGGTGATGGTGTCGTCGGTGTGGGAGACCTCGGCCTTGAGGCGGCCCAGGATCGTGTCGTACTTGAGAAGGTGCACCAGGGTGGCGTTGTCAGTCAGGTCGTTGACACCGACGATCTCGATGTCCGCTCCCTGCTCCAGGAGCGCCCGGAAGTAGTTACGGCCAATTCGGCCAAAACCATTGATGCCTACGCGGATCGTCACGAACCGATCTCCTCGTTGGTGCGCCGGTAAGAGCGCCGGCGAGTTGAAATGGGATGTCCCCGACCGCTTACGACCCTACCTCTCCGTGAGCTTTTGAGTGACATCGATCGAGAGCTGACACGCCCCGGGGCCCGTGCCTGACGCTCCGGAAAGGGCCCCGGGGGACTTTGGCCCCCGTCACTCAGGGTGACGACGGTACGGGGGTGCTGGTCAGCGGTTCAGCGCTCGAAGCGCCTTACCGACGAGTAGGGTGCGGTCGGCGGCGGCCGGCAGGTGTTCCAGGCCGAAGCCGAGGAGCACGGAGTCACGCGTAGTGACCGCAGCGTAGGACTTGAACAGCTCGCCGGACCGGGACCAATCGCCCGGAACTTCAGGGCTTCCGGCGGGCGCGCCCTGGGCGGTCCAGGCTCCGAGAGAGGTCTCGAAACCGTCAGTGGTCTGGTCCACTCCGCCCACGGACAGCCGAGCCTCGTCCGCGAAGACGCCTCGTCCGCCCGCTCCTCCGTCGGTGATGTAGGAGAGGGAGACCTCCACGCTCTTGCCCGCGTAGGCGCTCAGGTCGAAGGAGACCTGCTTCCAGCCGCCGGAGGAGGCCGTGAAGGTGTTCCACGAGCCGCTGCTGCCCTGCGGGGTGCAGCCGCCGCCGTCCAGGGTGAGGTAGTGGCGCAGGAACGGGTGGCCGTTGATGAAGAATCCGGCCCCGCACTCCTCCGGAACCGCCGTGCCGGTCAGGCCGCCCGCGTCCGGCAGGGTGGTCCAGTCGTCCGCCCCGACCGTGTGCGCCTCCAGCGCGGCGTGGTCGTAGCCCTCCTCGACGTTCCAGCTCAGGGCGAGCTTCAGCTGCGGCTTGTCGGCCGCGGAGACACCGGTCAGGTCGATCGTGCGCACGAGGCGCTTCCAGTCGTCGTCGGCGTGCAGGGCCGACGCCATCTGGGTCCCCGCGTAGGGGGCGTACGGGTTCACGACCCCGGCGAACCGACCCGCCTGCGCGCTCTTGAACTGCGGGAACTGCGCGGGAGCCAGGGTCTCGGAGGTGACGGTGTAGGAGCCGGGGGCGTTCAGCGGGTTGCCCGCGGCGTCGCCGAGGGCGCCCTGCGCACCGCCGAGGGAGCCGGCTCCGGCGAAACCGGTCGCGCCGGCGGCGGTCGTACGGCCGTAGGCGCCGAGCCAGTACTGGCTGAAGTCGTTGGTCACGGCGCGGCCGACCTGGGCGTTGCCGCCCGCCAGCTCACCGGCCTCGATCAGCTTGCCGCCCTCGTTCAGGAAGTCGCGCACGGCCAATTGCGTGTCGCCGCCGGGGGTCTTGGCCCCGGTGTAGTGGAAGGCCGTACCGAAGTGGGAGAGCACTCCGAGGTGGTGCGGGGCGCCCTGGACGGCGACGTCCCAGACCGCCGCGGACCTGCCGTTGGCGCGCAGGGCGTCGACGTACGCCTGCGCGTGCTGGGCCTGCGCGCCCTCCTCGGCGATCACCAGCACGTCCGCGCGCGGCCGCTCGGCCACCGTGTAGGTGAAGTGCTCGCTGGAGACCTTCTTGCCGGAGCGGTCGCGACCGGTGAACCAGACCTCGACCTTGTCGCCGGGCTTGGCGCCGTCGACCTCGGCCCGGTACTCGTCGAACCAGTTGTTGTCGTCGCCGCCGTAGACCTCGCCGCCCTTCCAGGGCTCCAGGTCCTCGTCGTGCGTGCGACCGCCGTTGATCCGGAAGTTGAGCTCCTTGTCCTTCAGCGACTTGCGGGCCGTGACGGAGACCGTCTGGTCCTGGCCACGGGCCGCGTAGGAGGTGGTGAAGGGGTCCAGGGTGAAGTCCGCGGCGCTCAGTCCCACGGCCGACGCCGGGCGGTCGGGGTGCGCGGCGCTCTCGCCGACCGTGAGGGCGAAGGGGATGTTCTTGGCGAACTCTGCCTGGATGAGCTTCTCGTCGTCCGGGAAGTTGAAGCCGGAGGCGCAGTCCTCGGGCTTCCACTGGTCGTTCGGGTCGATCGCGGAGGCCGTCTGGCAGGTGGTCATCTCCGGCGTGAACATCATGATGCCGTTGACGTTGGAGGCGTGCCCGTCGGCCTCGCCGTTGGTGGTGTAGAGCTCGGAGGAGACCTGCGGGTAGTAGCCGGGGACGGCGGGGTTCTCCGGGGTGCCGGCGAGCGCCTTGTAGGCGACGTCGTCGGGCGTCGGGGTGGCGACCTGCCAGCCCACGCCGTAGAGGATCAGCTCGGCGGCGGAGTGGTAGTTGACGGCGTACTCGAAGCCGATGCGCTTCTCGAAGGCGTCGAGGGCGACGGTCTCGGGCTCGGAGGAGGCGTTCGGGCCGCGGTAGGTCTCGCCGGCCTGGTTCGGCGAGGAGCCCTCGTTGTCGTAGCCCCACTTGAAGGCGAAGTTGCGGTTGAGGTCGACGCCGTCGCCGGTGGTGACCTTGCCGTCGCCGTTGTTGTCGCGCAGGTTCTTGCGCCACAGTCGTTGGCCCTCGGGCGCGTGCGTGTAGTCGTACCCGTCCGGGTTGGCGGAGAGCAGGAACCACAGCTCGGTGGAGTCGACCAGCTTGGTGATCCGCTGGTCCTTGCCGTAGTTGTCGAGCGTGTGGTGCATCAGCCGCCGGGTCATCTCGGGGGTGATCCACTCACGGGCGTGCTGGTTGGACATGTAGAGCACGGAGGGCTTGTCGCCGTCCTTGGTCTTCTTGGCGTTCTTGGTGACCTTGAGGGCGAGGATGTCCTTGCCCTGGACGGTCTTGCCGATGGAGACGACCTTGGTGAGCCCGGGGTTCTCCTGGGCCGTGCGCAGGATCTCCTCCTGGAGGCCGCCCTTGCCGCTGTACGGGCGGAACACCCCGTCTCCGGCGGCCTTGGCCCGGGCCAGGCCCTCGGCCGCGACCTTGCGCTCGGCGAGCTTGACGCCCTGGGCGCCGAGCTCCTTGGCCTGGGCGCCGGTGAGGAAGAGCTCGACGTGGGCGGTCCCGGTTTCCGGGGCGCGCTCGGCGAGCTCGTGGGCGTCCTGGCCGGTGGCGAGGACGAGCGGGACCTGTTCCCGGGTGATGTCGGCGTCGTAGACCCGCACCTCGTCGGCGGCGGGCGCGGAGCCGGACTGCTGCTGGGCCACCGCGGGCAGCGCGGCGAGTGTGGTTCCGAAGACGAGTGCGCTTGCGGCGAGGATCGATCTCGCGCGGTGCCTCATGTGCCCCCCTGGGCGTCGTCAGCCACGAAAGCGTTCGGACGACAGGCTCACGATCAGCCCATGCTCATGTCAATGGGGCGTACCGGGCCAGGACGGGAAAGGGCCCTCACGAGTGATCGTGAGGGCCCCCATTCGCCGTACGGGCGGACTAGCCGGCCATATTGTCGGCCAGTTCATCGCTGAGGTCGAGGTTCGACTCGGTGCCCGGGATGCCGAGGTCCTGGGCGCGCTTGTCGGCCATCGCCAGCAGGCGGCGGATCCGGCCCGCGACCGCGTCCTTGGTCAGCGGCGGGTCGGCGAGCGCGCCCAACTCCTCCAGGGAGGCCTGCTTGTGCTCCATCCGCAGCCGGCCGGCCGCGGCGAGGTGCTCGGGGACCTCCTCGCCGAGGATCTCCAGCGCGCGCTGCACTCGGGCTCCGGCGGCCACGGCGGCCCGCGCCGAGCGGCGCAGGTTGGCGTCGTCGAAGTTGGCGAGGCGGTTGGCGGTGGCCCGCACCTCGCGCCGCATCCGGCGCTCCTCCCAGGCCAGCACCGATTCGTGCGCGCCGAGCCGGGTCAGCAGGGCGCCGATCGCGTCGCCGTCGCGGACCACGACCCGGTCCACTCCGCGCACCTCGCGCGCCTTGGCGGCGATGGAGAGCCTGCGGGCGGCGCCCACCAGGGCCAGGGCGGCTTCCGGGCCGGGGCAGGTGACCTCCAGGGAGGAGGACCTGCCCGGCTCGGTGAGCGAGCCGTGGGCCAGGAACGCGCCGCGCCAGGCCGCCTCGGCGTCACAGGTGGCCCCGGAGACCACCTGCGGGGGAAGACCTCGGATCGGGCGGCCGCGGCCGTCCACGAGGCCCGTCTGGCGTGCCAGCTGGTCACCCCCGGCCACGACGCGGACCACGTAGCGGCTGCCGCGGCGCAGGCCGCCGGGAGCCATGACCACCAGGTCCGAGGAGTGCCCGAAGATCTCCAGAATGTCCTTGCGCAGGCGCCTGGCCGCGATCCCGGTGTCCAGCTCCGCCTCGATGACGATGCGGCCGCTCACCAGGTGGAGGCCGCCCGCGAACCGAAGAATCGCCGAGACCTCCGCCTTCCTGCAGCAGGTCCGGGTGACGGGCAGGCGGGAAATCTCATCCTTCACCGCGGGCGTCATCGCCATGGGCCGATCCTTCCATGCATCCGAAAAATACGGTCGTACGCGGCGGCCAGCAGCTCCGGGTCGTGCTTCGGAGAGCCGTCCTGCCTGGCCACCGGCGCCAGCTCGACCGCGGCGCCGAACCGTTTTGCGGCATCGGCGAGGGACTCGCGGTCGGGCACGGCGGCCTCGTCGGCCAGCACCACGTCCAGGGCGAGTTTAGGGGCGTGTCGGGCCAAAACCTCCAAATGACGCTGCGGAGAGAAGCCCTCTGTTTCGCCGGGCTGCGGCGCGAGGTTCAGCGAGAGGACCCGTCGGGCCTTCGTCTCGACCAGTGCGTCGAGCAGTTCCGGCACCAGCAGGTGCGGGATCACGGAGGAGAACCAGGACCCCGGCCCGAGCACCACCCAGTCGGCGTCCAGCACCGCCGCGACGGCCTCCGGCACGGCCGGCGGGTCGCTCGGCACGACCTGCACGGAGAGCACCTCGCCGGGGGTGAGGGCCACCGTGGCCTGCCCGCGGACGGTGTCCACGTACTCGGGGCGCGCCGGATCGTGGCCCCTGACCAGGGCCTGGAGCTCCAGCGGCACCGCCGACATCGGCAGCACCCGGCCCTGCGCGCCGAGCAGCTTCCCGACCAGGTCGAGGGCCTGGACGGGGTCGCCGAGCTGTTCCCACAGGGCGACGATCAGCAGGTTGCCGACGGCGTGCCCGTGCAGGTCACCCTCGGACTGGAAGCGGTGCTGGATGACGCGGGACCAGGTCTGGCCCCAGTCGTCGTCCCCGCACAGCGCCGCCAGCGCCTTGCGGAGATCGCCGGGCGGCAGCACGCCGAGCTCCTCGCGGAGCCGGCCGCTGGAGCCGCCGTCGTCGGCGACGGTGACCACGGCGGTGAGGTCACCGGTGATGGGGCGCAGGGCGGCGAGGGAGGCCGACAGGCCCTGGCCGCCGCCGAGCGCGACCACCTTGGGCGTGGCGCCGCGCCGGCGGCCGGAACGGCGTGCGCCCTCCTCGCCCCGAGGGGGGGCGAGGCGGCGCAGGCGGCTCAGCCGCGGGGTCCGTGCGGTCACTCGCGCCCCATGTCCCTGTGGACGACGACGGTCTCGACTCCCTCGGAGGCGAGACGGGCGGCGAGCTTCTCGGACATGGCCACGCTGCGGTGCTTGCCGCCGGTGCAGCCGACCGCGATGGTCACGTACCGCTTGCCCTCGCGACGGTAGCCGGTGGCGATGAGCTGGAGCAGCTCGGTGTACCGGTCGAGGAACTCCTTGGCGCCGGGCTGGCTGAAGACGTACCCCGACACCTCCTCGTTGAGCCCGGTGAAGGGGCGCAGCTCCGGGACCCAGTGCGGGTTGGGGATGAACCGGCAGTCCACGACGAGGTCGGCGTCGACGGGCAGGCCGTACTTGAAGCCGAAGGACATGACCGTGGCCCGCAGCTCGGGCTCCTCGTCGCCGGCGAACTGGGCGTCCATCTTGGCGCGCAGTTCGTGCACGTTCAGGCTGGAGGTGTCGATCACCAGGTCGGCGTCGCCGCGCAGCTCGCGCAGCAGGTCGCGCTCGGCGGCGATGCCGTCGGTGATGCGCCCATCGCCCTGGAGCGGGTGCGGGCGGCGCACCGACTCGAAGCGGCGGACCAGCGCGTCGTCCGAGGACTCCAGGAAGACGATGCGGCGGGTGACGCCGCGGCTGTCGAGGTCGGCGAGGGACTCGCGCAGGGCGTCGAAGAACTGGCGGCCGCGGACGTCGACGACGACGGCGATGCGCGCCACGTTGCCCTGGGAGCGGGCGCCCAACTCCACCATGGTGGGGATCAGCGCCGGCGGGAGGTTGTCGACGACGAACCAGCCGAGGTCCTCCAGACACTTGGCCGCCGTACTGCGGCCGGCCCCGGACATCCCGGAGATGATCACCAGCTCGGGGATGGCCGCCTCGGCGGTCTCGCCGGGCTCCACTGTCGTGCCCGTACTCACCTGTGCTCCGTCTCGGTCGTGCATGCTCTCGTGCGTGGTCTCGGCTGCGGTCTCGGCTGCGGTCTCGGCTGCGGTCTCGTGGGTGGTCTCGTGCTCGGTCATTGCTCGGTCCCCCGATCGGACGACGATCCCGCTGGCGCGGGGGTCTCGTCCTCCATGATCTCTCCTGTTGCCGTGTTGACGGCAGGACCGGCGGGGACAGCGGCCGCGAGCGCCGCGGCCACGGTCTCGGCCGTCTTGCGGCCTATGCCCGGGACCTCGCAGATCTGGTCGATTGTCGCCTGTCTCAGCTTCTTCACCGAACCGAAGTGCTTGACCAGGGCCAGCTTGCGGCTCTCACCGAGGCCGGGCACCTCGTCCAGCGGCCCGGACTTCAGGCGCTTTCCGCGCTTGTTGCGCTGGTACTGGATGGCGAAGCGGTGGGCTTCGTCACGGACCCGCTGGAGCAGGTACAGGCCTTCGCTGGTCCGGGGCAGCACGACCGGGTCGTCCTCACCGGGCAGCCAGACCTCCTCCAGCCGCTTGGCCAGGCCGCACACGGCGACGTCGTCGACCCCGAGCTCCTCCAGGGCCCGCTTGGCGGCGGCGACCTGCGGCTGCCCGCCGTCGACCACGACGAGCTGGGGCGGGTAGGCGAAACGCTTGGGCCGCCCGTCGTCCTCCTCGGGGACCTCCCCGCCCTCCGCATCCCACTCGCCGGTCTTCAGCTTCTCCTGGAGGTAGCGGCGGAAGCGCCGGGAGACCACCTCGTGCATGGAGCGGACGTCGTCCTGCCCCTCGAAGGACTTGATCTGGAATCGGCGGTACTCGCTCTTCCGCGCCAGGCCGTCCTCGAAGACGACCATCGACGCGACCACGTCGTCGCCCTGGAGGTGCGAGATGTCGAAGCACTCGATGCGCAGCGGGGCGCTGTCCAGCTCCAGCGCCTCGGCGATCTCCTCCAGGGCCCGGGAGCGGGTGGTCAGGTCACCGGCGCGCTTGGTCTTGTGCAGGGCGAGGGACTGCACGGCGTTGCGGTGGACGGTCTCCATCAGCGACTTCTTGTCGCCGCGCTGCGGAATCCGCAGGCTGACCTGGGAGCCGCGCCGCTCGGCGAGCCACTGGCTCAGCGCCGGGGTGTCCTCGGGCAGCGCCGGGACCAGCACCTCCTTGGGCACGCTCTCGCCGCTCTCCTCCCCGTAGAGCTGCTGGAGGGCGTGCTCGACGAGCCCGGCGGTGTCGACGGCCTCGACCTTGTCGGTGACCCAGCCGCGCTGGCCGCGGACCCGTCCGCCGCGGACGTGGAAGATCTGCACGGCGGCTTCGAGCTCGTCCTCGGCGACCGCGATCAGGTCGGCGTCGGTGGCGTCGGCGAGCACCACGGCGTTCTTCTCCATGGCCCGGCGCAGCGCCCCTATGTCGTCGCGCAGCCGGGCGGCCTTCTCGTACTCCATCTCCTCGGCCGCCTCGTGCATCTCCTTCTCCAGGCGGGAGAGGTAGGTGCCGGTGCGGCCGGCCATGAAGTCGCAGAAGTCCTCGGCCAGTTCCCGGTGCTCCTCGGGGGTGACCCGGCCGACGCAGGGCGCGGAGCACTTGCCGATGTAGCCGAGCAGGCAGGGCCGGCCGATCTGCGCGGAGCGCTTGAACACGCCCGCGGAACACGTCCGCACCGGGAACACCCGGAGCATCAGGTCGACGGTCTCGCGGATCGCCCAGGCGTGCCCGTACGGACCGAAGTAGCGCACGCCCTTCTTCTTGGGGCCGCGCATGACCTGGACGCGCGGGTACTCCTCGTTCATGGTGACGGCGAGGGAGGGGTAGCTCTTGTCGTCCCGGTACTTGACGTTGAACCGGGGGTCGAACTCCTTGATCCAGGAGTACTCCAGCTGCAGCGCCTCGACCTCGGTGGACACCACGGTCCACTCGACGGAGGCGGCCGTGGTCACCATGGTGGCGGTACGGGGGTGCAGGCCGGCGAGGTCCTGGAAGTAGTTGGCCAGGCGTTGGCGCAGGCTCTTGGCCTTCCCGACGTAGATCACCCGGCGGTGCTCGTCGCGGAACCTGTACACCCCGGGGGAGTCGGGGATCTGTCCCGGCTTGGGTCGGTAACTGGAAGGGTCGGCCATGCCAACACCCTACTGGCGGGGGCCGACACCCTGCGGTACGCGTCCCGTACGTCCTGAGGCCCGCGGGGTACGGCCCAGAGCCCGGGGCCCCACCCCGCGCCCCGCGGGGGCTCCGCCCCCGTACCCCCGCGCATCCAGCCCCCCGGACGGAAACTCCAGCCCCTCCGGCGTTTGAGGAGCGGGGGTCTGGGGG
>NZ_JBHWJY010000132.1:0-14937 GCF_042731135.1 Streptomyces sp. NPDC059874 | reverse complement strand
GGGCTGGATATTTCAGCCCCGCCGGCGTTTGAGGCGCGGGGTCTGGGGCGGAGCCCCAGAAGCGGCGGCCCGCAGGGTCAGGACGCCGCGACGCCGATGCGCTCCAGCGCATCCTCCGCCCCGTACGGCTGGAGGTACGGCATCCAGCGGGGATCCCGGTGCCCCGTGCCGATGATGCGCCACGCCAGCCCGGAGGGAGGGGCCGGCTGGTGCCGCAGACGCCAGCCCAGTTCCAGCAGGTGCCGGTCGGCCTTGACGTGGTTGCACCGACGGCACGCGGCGACGACGTTGTCCCACGCGTGCTGGCCGCCCCGGCTTCGCGGGATGACGTGGTCGACGCTGGTGGCGACGGCGCCGCAGTACATGCAGCGTCCACCGTCGCGTGCGAACAGGGCGCGTCGGGTGAGTGGAACGGGCCCCCGGTAGGGGACCCGCACGAAGCGCTTGAGCCGGACCACGCTGGGAGCGGGGACGACCCTTGTCGCGCTGTGCAGATAGGCGCCGGATTCTTCCAGGGAGACAGCCTTGTTCTCCAGGACGAGGACGAGCGCGCGGCGGAGCGGTACGACGCCGAGGGGCTCGTACGACGCGTTGAGGACCAGGACGTGCGGCACGGACTGCCTCCTTGTACGCCGGCGGCGCGTGGCTCGCGCCGGGACGATCTGCTCTCCAGTCTCTCCTTACGGCTGGTCGAAGCGCCACCACGAGCCCGTAACGGGTCCGGGGTGTTTTCAACCACACCTGCTTCCTTCCCAGGTGAGTCTGGTCTCTCCCTCGAACAGAAGGCCCCTCGGCAACCGCGTTGAAGGGATTGCCCCGTTAGTGTGGTTGGTCTGCCCGCACACCCCTTCCGGGCATACCGCTATACCTGGAGGTTCCTGTCGTGCCCTGGCCCGCCGCTCTGCTGCCACTGGCAACGGACGTTCCGGACGCGCCCGCCTCGGTCAAGGAGGCGCAGGAAAGCGTCACCGAAGCCGCGAGCTTCATCGAACAGAACTGGGCCACCTGGCTGAGCATCGGTCTGCGGATCCTGCTGATCGTGGTGATCGCGGCCGCGCTGCGCTCGGTGGTCCGCAAGGCGCTGACCAAGCTGATAAACCGGATGAACACCAGCGCCGAGGCCGTCGAGGGCACCGCGCTCGGCGGGCTGCTGGTCAATGCCGAGCGGCGCCGTCAGCGCTCGGAGGCGATCGGTTCGGTCCTGCGTTCGGTGGCCTCGTTCCTGATCCTCGGCACGGCCGCGCTGATGGTGCTGGCCGCGCTGAAGATCGATCTGGCCCCGCTGCTGGCGAGTGCCGGTGTGGCCGGTGTGGCGATCGGTTTCGGCGCCCGGAACCTGGTGACGGACTTCCTGTCCGGCGTCTTCATGATCATGGAGGACCAGTACGGCGTCGGGGACAAGATCGACGCCGGGGTGGCCTCGGGCGAGGTCATCGAGGTCGGCCTGCGGGTCACCAAGCTGCGCGGGGACAACGGCGAGATCTGGTACGTGCGCAACGGCGAGATCAAGCGGATCGGCAACCTCAGCCAGGGCTGGGCGACCGCGACCGTGGACGTCCAGGTCAAGCCGACGGAGAGCCTGACCCGGATCCGCGAGGTGGTCCAGGAGGTCGCCGACACCCTGGTGAAGGAGTCCCCGTGGGACGAGCGCCTGTGGGGTCCGGTGGAGGTGCTGGGCCTGGACGAGGTGCTGCTCGCCTCGATGACGGTGAAGGTGTCGGCGAAGACGATGCCCGGCAAGCAGTTCGCGGTGGAGCGGGAGCTGCGCTGGCGGATCAAGGAGGCCTTCGACGCGGCCGGCATCCGGATCATCGGCGGCCTGCCCGCCGGCGACGACGAGGAAGCGGCTGCGGCGGACCCGGCGGCCGCCGTCGCCCCGCCCTCGGCGCTGGCGAACCCGACCTCCCCGCAGTCCCTGGCCACCGTCCCGATCCCGCCGCCGAACGGCCCCCGCATCACCAAGTGACACCCACGCGCATCTCCGCTGCCCCGCAGGTCGATCCTGCGGGGCAGCGGCATTGACACGGCCCGAACGGCGATAGGAAACTTCCCTAACAGTTCTCCGCAGTCCACCCCGGCGAGAGAGAGACCGCGCCATGCCCGCCGCCACGCCCGGAACACCCAGCCTGCTGCGCGCCATGAACGACCGGGCCGCCCTCGAACTCCTGCTGGCGCACGGGCCGCTGTCCCGCACCCGGATCGGCAGCCTCACCGGACTGTCCAAGCCCACCGCCTCGCAGCTGCTGGCCCGCCTGGAGGCGGCCGGACTCGTCGTGGCCACCGGCACCGACGACGGCCGCCCCGGCCCCAGCGCCCAGCTGTACGCCGTCAACCCCCGGGCCGCGTACGTCGGCGGACTGGACGTCACCCCGGGCCGGGTGCTCGCCGCCGTCGCCGACCTCACCGGCACCGTGATCGGGACGCACGAGGTGCCGTACGCGGAGGGCGCCGAGGCCGTCGACCAGGTGACCGACGCCCTCGCCGGGGCCGTCAAGGCCGCCGGACTGCACCGCTCCGACCTGCACCGGGTGGTCATCGCCACCCCGGGCGCCTTCGACCCGCAGACCGGCCGGCTGCGCTACGCCGGCCACCTCCCCGGCTGGCACTCCCCCACCCTGCTCGACGAGCTGGCCGCCGCCCTGCCGATGCCCGTCGAGTACGAGAACGACGTCAACCTCGCCGCCGTCGCCGAGCAGCGCCTCGGCGCGGCCCGCGGCCACGAGGACTTCGTCCTGCTGTGGAACGAGGAGGGTCTCGGCGCCGCCCTGGTGCTCGGCGGTCGACTGCACCGCGGCTGGACCGGCGGCGCGGGCGAGGTGGGCTTCCTGCCCGTGCCGGGACACCCGCTGGTCCGGCAGCCGGCGCGGGCCAACACCGGCGGCTACCAGGAGCTGGCCGGCGTACAGGTGGTGCCGCGTCTCGCCGCCGAACTGGGCGTCGAGGCAGAGCCCGGTTCCGGGCCCGAGGCCGGTTCTGGGCCCGGGCCCGAGGCCGGGTCCGTGGGCCCGTACAGCCCCGAGGTCTCCGCCGCCGTCGCGCTGCTCACCCGGGCCGCCGCCACGCCCGAGGGGCCCCACCTGCGGTTCCTCCAGTCGTACGCCACCCTGCTGGCCACCGGTCTCGCCTCGCTGGTGGCCGTACTCGACCCGGAGATCGTGGTCCTCTCCGGGGCCGTGATCGCCGCGGGCGGTGACCCGCTGCGCGAGCTGCTGGAGGCCGAGCTCGCCGAACTGGCCCCCTCCCGGCCCCGCCTGGTCTCCGGCGAGGTACCGGAGCGGCCGGTACTGCGCGGCGCCCTGGAAACCGCGCTGGCAGCCACCCGCGACGAGGTCTTCGACACCTCCCGCTGACCCTGCCGTCACCCCCGAAGGCCCACGCCCCCCACGCCCCCGCACGTCCTCCCACCGGCACCCCCCACGGAAGTTCCTCCCGCAGAGAGTGAGCCCCGCCATGCCCAGAACCGGACGCCCGATCACCGCGACCGTCCTCCTCGCCGCGATATCCGTACTGGCCACCGCCTGTACGGGCACCGGCTCGGACACCGCCGCCGACGACCCGAAGGCGGAGGTCACCCTCGACTTCTGGCACGGCTGGTCCGCGCCGGGCGAGGTCAAGGCGATCGAGGAGAACATCGCCCGCTTCACGAAGGCACACCCGAACATCAAGGTCGAGGTCACCGGCAACATGACCGACGACAAGATCAATCAAGCGCTGCGGGCGGGCGGCGAGAAGGCCCCCGACGTGGTCTCCTCCTTCACCACCGACAGCGTCGGCAAGTTCTGCAACTCCCGCGCCTTCACCGACCTGAACCCCTTCCTCGCCAAGTCCGGGATCGACAAGGCCAAGGTCTTCCCCAAGACCCTGCTGGAGTACACCCGGTTCAACGGCAACCAGTGCACGCTGCCGCTGCTGAACGACGCGTACGGCCTGGTGTACAACAAGACCGCCTTCGCGGCCGCCGGCATCACCGAACCGCCCAGGACCTGGAGCCAGTTCACCGAGGTCGCGCAGAAGCTGACGAAGCCGAAGGGGGATTCGTACGAGCAGGTCGGCCTGATGCCCACCTTCCACGGCTACGAGACCAAGCCCACGCGCCTCGCCGCGCAGTGGGGCGGCACGTACTTCGGCCCCGACGGCAAGTCCAACCTGGCCAAGGACCCGGCCTTCGCGAAGATGCTCGGCGCGCAGCGGGACCTGGTCGCCAAGCTCGGCGGCTACGAGAAGCTGGAGCGCTTCCGCAACACCTTCGGCGACGAGTGGAGCGCCGAGCACCCCTTCCACCTGGGGCTGGTCGCCATGCAGATCGACGGCGAGTGGCGGGCGCCGATGGCGAAGGAGGCGGGCGTCGCGTTCGAGATCGGCACCGCTCCCCTGCCCGTACCGGACGAGCTGGCCGCCGACTACGGCAAGGGCTACCTCTCCGGAACCGTCATGGGCATCGCCTCCGGCTCCGAGAAGCAGAACGCGGCCTGGGAGCTCGTGAAGTTCATGACCACCGACACCGAGGCGGTCGTCGCCTTCGCCAACGCCATCCACAACGTCCCGTCCACACTGGCCGCCCTGGAGTCGCCGGACCTCCGGGTGACCCCGGAGTTCAAGACGTTCATCGACATCGCCAGGCACCCGAAGTCCAGCACCACGCCGGCGCAGGCCGACGGCGGCACCTACCAGCTGACCTTCGAGGACTTCGCGTACGGAGTCGAGAAGGGCGATGTCGCCGACATCCCGGCCGGTCTCGCCAAGACCGACCAGCAGATCGACACGGACATCGCGAAGGCCAAGTAGCCCTCCATGAGCGCCCACACCCTGCGCGCGAAGCGCCGCCGGTCCGCCCTGCGGACCGCGGCCTTCATGTCCCCCTGGCTGATCGGGTTCGGCGTCTTCTTCGCCTACCCGCTCCTGTCCACCGTGTACTTCTCCTTCACCCGGTACGACGGCTTCCGGCCGCCCGTCCCCAACGGCCTGGACAACTGGGGATACGTCCTCTCGGACTATCCGCTGTTCTGGCCGGCGATGCGCAACACCCTGTGGCTGGTCGTGGTGATGGTCTCCTGCCGGGTCGTCTTCGGCCTGGGCATCGGCCTGCTCATCACGAAGATCAAGACGGGGGCGGGGATCTTCCGGACCCTCTTCTACCTGCCCTACCTGGCCCCGCCGGTCGCCGCGACCCTGGCCTTCGTCTTCCTCCTCAACCCCGGCACCGGCCCCGCCGACACCCTGTTGGAGGCGGTCGGGCTGCCCACCCCCGGCTGGTTCACCGATGCCGACTGGTCCAAGCCCGCGCTCACCGCGCTCGCGCTGTGGGGGGTCGGCGACCTGATGGTCATCTTCATGGCCGCGCTGCTCGACGTACCGAAGGAGCAGTACGAGGCCGCCGAGCTGGACGGGGCGGGGGCCTGGGCCCGGCTGAGGCACATCACCCTGCCGAACATCTCGCCGATCATCCTGTTCGCCGTGGTCACCGGGGTCATCCAGGCCATGCAGTACTACACGCAGCCGCTGGTGGCGGGGAAGGTCGCGGCCGGGGTGATCGGCGGCTCGGGCCAGCAGTTCGAGCCGGGCTACCCCGACAAGTCCACCCTGACCCTCCCCCAGCTCGTCTACAACCTCGGGTTCCAGCGCTTCGACTACGGTTCCGCTTGTGTCGTCGCCCTGGTGCTCTTCGCCCTCTCCACGGCCTTCACCGCGCTCCTGATGCGCCGCCGTGGCGGACTGATCGGAGCGGGCGAATGAGCACGAGCCCACGCGGCCGCAAGGCCGTCCTGCACTGGGTCGGGGTGCACTCCCTGGGCGTCGCCGCCGCCCTGTTCTTCGTCCTCCCCTTCGTCTTCCTCGTCCTCACCTCCCTGATGGGCGACCGGCAGGCGCTGACCCGCGACCTGTGGCCGGACACCTGGGAGTGGGGCAACTACGCCATGGTGTGGAACACGCCGGGCTTCCTGACCTGGTGGCGCAACACCCTGCTGTACGCGGGGCTCGGCACCTTGCTGACCGTGGTCTCCTCGGTGCCCGTCGCCTACGCGCTCGCCAAGTTCCGCTTCCGCGGCCGACGGCTCTCCCTGCTGCTGGTGATCGCGATGATGATGCTGCCGCCACAGGTGGTGGTCATCCCGATGTACCTCTTCTGGGCCAAGCAGCTCGACCTGTCGGGCACCTTGTGGCCGCTGATCATTCCGATGGCCTTCGGCGACGCCTTCTCCATCTTCCTGCTCCGCCAGTTCCTGCTGACCATCCCGGACGAATACCTCGACGCCGCCCGGGTCGACGGCTGCGGGGAGGTCCGCACGCTGCTGCGCGTGGTCCTGCCGATGGCCAGGCCCGGCATCGCGGCGGTCGCGCTGTTCCAGTTCTTCTGCGCCTGGAACGACTACTTCGGCCCGCAGATCTACGCCTCGGACAACCCGGCCGCCTGGACGCTCAGCTACGGGCTGGAGTCGTTCAAGGGCGCGCACCACACCAACTGGAACCTGACCATGGCCGCGACCGTGCTGGTCATGGCCCCGGTGATCGTCCTCTTCTTCTTCGCCCAGAAGGCGTTCGTCGAAGGCGTCACCCTGACCGGCGTGAAAGGCTGACGACTGATGAAACTCGCAGTGGTGGGCGGCGGTTCCACCTACACCCCCGAGCTGATCGACGGCTTCGCGCGGCTGCGCGACACCCTGCCCGTGAGCGAGCTCGTGCTGATCGACCCGGCCGCCGAGCGGCTGGAGCTGATCGGCTCCCTCGCCCGGCGGATCTTCGCCAGGCAGGACCACCCGGCCGAGGTCACCACCACCGCCGACCTCGACGCGGGCGTCGCCGGCGCCGACGCGGTCCTGCTCCAGCTGCGCATCGGCGGGCAGGCCGCCAGGCTCCAGGACGAGACCTGGCCGCTGGAGTGCGGCTGCGTCGGCCAGGAGACCACGGGGGCGGGCGGGCTCGCCAAGGCGCTGCGCACCGTCCCGGTGGTCCTCGACATCGCCGAGCGGGTGCGCCGCGCCAACCCGGACGCCTGGATCATCGACTTCACCAACCCGGTGGGGATCGTCACCCGGGCCCTGCTCGGCGCAGGCCACAAGGCGGTCGGGCTGTGCAACGTGGCCATCGGCTTCCAGCGGAAGTTCGCCGCCCTCCTGGACGTGGCCCCGGCCGAGGTGCACCTCGACCACGTCGGGCTCAACCACCTGACCTGGGAGCGGGGCGTCCGCCTCGGGGGGCCCGACGGCGAGGACCTGCTGCCCCGGCTGCTCGCCGAGCACGCGGAGTCGATCGCCGCCGACCTGCGGCTGCCGCGCGCGGTGCTGGACCGGCTCGGCGCGGTGCCCTCGTACTACCTGCGCTACTTCTACGCCCACGACGAGGTCGTACGGGAACTGGGTGCCAAGCCCTCCCGGGCCGCCGAGGTGGCCGCGATGGAGCGGGAACTGCTCGGCCTCTACGCCGATCCCGCGCTGGACGAGAAGCCGGCGCTGCTGGCCGAGCGGGGCGGAGCCTTCTACTCGGAGGCAGCCGTGGACCTGGCGGCCGCCCTGCTGGGCGACGGCGGCTCCCCGGTGCAGGTGGTCAACACCCTCAACCACGGCACCCTGCCGTTCCTCCCCGACGACGCGGTGATCGAGGTGCAGGCACGCGTCGGTCCCGCCGGGCCGGTGCCGCTGCCCGTGCCCCGGCTGGACCCGCTGTACGCCGGACTGGTCTCGCACGTGACGGCGTACGAGGACCTCGCGCTGGACGCCGCCCTGCGCGGCGGGCGCGAGCGGGTCTTCAAGGCGCTGCTCGCGCATCCACTGGTGGGGCAGTTCGACCTGGCCGAAGGCCTGACCGACCGGCTCCTCGCGCACAACAAGGAGCACCTGGCGTGGGCGTGACCCGGCCCCGACGAGCAGCGGTCCTGGCGATCGACGCGGGCAACAGCAAGACGGACGTCGCGCTGATCGCCGCCGACGGCTCGGTGCTGGGCACCGGGCGCTCCGGGGGCTTCCAGCCTCCGCACCGCGGCGTCGAGGCCGCGGTGGACGTCCTCGGGCAGGCCGTCGCGGCGGCCGCCGGGGCCGCCGGACTGCCCGCGCCGGGGCCCGGATCCCCGTACGCCGCACGGGTGTCGGCCTGCCTGGCCAACGCGGACCTGCCGGTGGAGGAGCAGCAGCTGACCCAAGCGATCGGCGCGCGCGGCTGGGGCGCGGCGACCGAGGTGCGCAACGACACCTTCGCGATCCTGCGGGCCGGTGTGGACGAGCCGTGCGGGGTCGCGGTGGTGTGCGGGGCCGGCGTCAACTGCGTCGGGATGACCCCCGACGGCCGCACCGCGCGTTTCCCCGCGATCGGGCGGATCTCCGGCGACTGGGGCGGCGGGGGCGCACTGGCCGAGGAGGCACTGTGGTTCGCGGCCCGCGCCGAGGACGGGCGGGGCGAGCCGACGGAGCTGGCCCGGGCGCTGCCCGCGCACTTCGGGCTCGGTTCGATGTACGAGCTGATCGAGGCGCTGCACCTGGGCCGGATTCCGGGCGGGCGGCGGCACGAGCTCACTCCGGTGCTGTTCGCGGTGGCGGCCGCCGGGGACCCGGTGGCGGGCGGGCTGGTACACCGGCAGGCGGACGAGATCGTGGCCATGGCGACGGTGGCGCTGCGCCGCTTGGAGCTCCTCGACCGGGAGGTTCCGGTGGTGCTGGGCGGCGGGGTGCTGGCGGCCCGGCACCCACAGCTGAACGACCGGATCGCGGGCGGCCTCGCCGAACGGGCCCCGCTCGCCCGGATGCACGTGATCACCGCGCCACCGGTCCTGGGCGCCGCACTGCTGGGCCTGGACGCCCTCGGTTCCGCGCCCGAGGCGTACGCGAAGCTCCGGGCGCACTTCGGGGCGCCCCCCACCGCCCCCTCCGGCGCCCCGTCCGAGCCCAATTCGGGTGAACCTGCCCCGGGAGGCGGCCGGTCTGGAACCGTGGCGGTCGCGGAGACGTATTAGCCGTAGGCGGTGGCGGGGGCGCCGGGGGGACAGATCGCCCAAGATCGAGCACCGGTGGTGTGGGCGACCGGCACTGACGCCATACTGCTGCGGACAGTGGACAGGACCGAGGGGGAGGTCACGGTGGCGATCACATCACGCGCGCCCGCGCCCGGGGGCGGTGTCTCCGTGCCGTCCGCCGGTCCGTCGGGGCCGCCGCCGGGCGGGCCGCCCGGGCGGGGTACCGCCTGGGCCGAGGGCGTGGAACGGCTGCGCGAGGCGGCGACGACCGAGCCGGGCCGGCTGCGGATCATCGGCGCCTTCCTGGCCGCCCTGGTGCTCCTGTTCGGCCTCGTCAGCGTGTGGGAGATCTCGGGCCGGTCCACCGCCGCGGACGACGTGGTGGGCCGCAGCCAGCCGCTGAGCGCGGACGCGGCGAGCATCTACCGCTCCCTCGCGGACGCCGACACGACCTCCTCCAGCGGGTTCCTGCTGGGCGCCCAGGAGCCGCGCGAGGTCCGCCAGCGCTACGAGAAGGACATCGCCAACGCCTCGAAACTGCTGGTGAACGCGGCCGCCAACACGGGCGGCAATGAGGACTCCCGCGCGCAGATAGCCCTGCTGAGCGAGCAGCTGCCGCGCTACACCGGCCTGATCGAGCAGGCCCGGGCCACCAACCGGCAGGGCATGCCGCTGGGCGGCGCCTATCTCCGGTACGCCAATGAGCAGATGACCACGCAGCTGCTGCCCGCCGCGCAGCGGTTGTACGAGGCGGAGACGGACCGGCTGTACTCGGACTACGACGAGGCCCGGTCCTGGCCGCTGGTCTCGCTCGGCGTGGGCCTGGTCTCGCTCGCCGCCCTGGTGTGGGCGCAGCGGCGCAACTACCGTCGGACGAACCGGGTCTTCAACCACGGGCTGCTGGCCGCGACGGCCGCGTCGGTGGTGGTCCTGCTGTGGCTGGCCGTGGGGCATACGGTGGCGCGGTCGGACCTGAGCGCGGCCCGGGCGGACGGGCAGGAGTCGCTGAAGGTGTTGAACGACGCGCGCATCGCCTCCCTGCAGGCGCGGGCCGGGGAGAACCTGACGCTGGTCGCGCGCGGTGCCGTACTGGCCGAGGACAAGAAGTCCGACAAGTACGACGTGGAGTTCACCACCAAGATGAAGCAGCTGGACGCGGGGCTGGCGACCGCGCTCCGGCTCGCCGACGACGAGGCCGGCCGGGCGCCGGTGAGCCGTGCGGTGGATGGTGTGAAGCAGTGGCAGCAGCGACACGCGGCGGCCCGGGAGGCGGACTTGAAGGGTGACTTCGATGCCGCGCTGACCCAGGTCGTGGGGGACGCGCAGCACAAGGACACCAGCGGGGCCGCGTTCGACACGGTGGACGCCTCCCTGGAGCAGGCGGTGGCGCACGAACAGCGGGAGTTCACCCGGGCGGCCCAGGACGGGATCGGTGCGCTGGGCGGTTTGGTGACGGGCGCGGCGGCCCTCGCGGTCATCGGCGCGGCGGCGGCGCTGCTCGGTATCGGACGCAGGCTTTCGGAGTACAGGTGAGCGCGATGCGGATACGAGCGAGGCGGGTCTCCGAGGGCTTCGAAGGCCGCACCCCCCTCGGGAGCCCGGGCGCCGGCGCTGCCGCGGGCGGTTCCGAGGGCGCGGGCGGTCCTGGCAGCCACGGCGGTCCCGGGGGCTCCGGCGGACCCGGCAGCCACGGCGGTCCCGGGGGCTCCGGCGGACCCGGCAGCCACGGCGGTCCCGGGGGCGGTCACGGCGGTCCCGGGGGCTTCGGCGGTCACGACGGTTACGGGGGTTACCACGGCGGTGCTCCCGGTGAGCCCTACGGTGCCACGCGGGCGTCCCGCGCCCGGCGAGTGGCCGGCCGGCTGCGCGGCTGGGGCGGGGTGACCGCGATGGCCGCCGCCTGCGTGGTGACGGCCGCGGCCGTGCTGCTGCCGCTGACCCGGACCACACCGGACTCCGGCCGCCCGGCGGTGTTCCGCGAGCCCGCTTCGATGGCGGTGGCCCCGGCGGCCCCCTCGGACACCTGCCAGGACCCGGAGGCCAGCCTGCGCCCGTCCACCGTGGACGGGGCGACCATCGCGCGGATCAAGGCGGCGGGCAAGCTCGTCGCGGGCGTGGACCAGAACAGCTTCCGCTGGGGCTACCGCAACCAGAACGCGGCCGGAGCCGAAGGCACCGGCGACCAGCTCGCCCAGGGCCGCCTCGACGGCTTCGACATCGACCTGGTCAAGGCCATCGCGAAGGACATCCTGGGCGACGAGAAGGCGGTCATCTACCGGGCCATCCCCACCAGCCAGCGCATCCCCGCCCTGCAGGAGGGCCGCGTCGACATCGTCGTGCGGACCATGACCATCAACTGCAAGCGGCTGGAGGACGTGGCGTTCTCCACCGCGTACTTCGAGGCCGGACAGCAGGTACTGGCCCCCAAGGGCTCGCCGATCACCGGGTACGACACCTCGCTGAAGGACAAGCGGATCTGCGTCGCGGCCGGCTCCACGGCGGAGGCCTCGCTGAAGGCCCAGTCGTACGGCGCGGCGACGGTCACGGTGCCCAACCAGCTGGACTGCCTGGTCCGGCTGCAGCTGGGCGAGGTCGACGGCATCATCACGGACAACGCCCTCGCGGCCGGCCAGGCCGCGCAGGACCCGTCGGTGCGCTTGGTGGGCTCGCCGTTCACCCGTGAGTTCTACGGTGTGGCGATGAACAAGGACGCCTCCGACCTGGTCCGCCGCGTCAACAACGTGCTGGAGGGGTACCGGGCGGGCGGCGCCGGCAGCCCGTGGATGGTCTCCTACCGCAAGCACCTCGAAGCCGTGCTGCCCGGCGTGGCCGCCCCGCCCGCGCCCAAGTACCGGGACGGCTGAGGCCGGTGGCAGCGGATTCTGACGCGGAGGCACGATCGGTGGAGGCCCGGCCGGTGGACGGTGGATCGGCGGTGATGGACAGGGACGGTGTCGACCGTGCCCTGGCCAGACTGGGCGCGGAGCACGAGGCCGTCGAGACCTCGCTGCTCGCCCTCCAGGACCATGCCGGACGCCGGCTGCTGGAGGGGGCCGGGCTGACCGGGGTCACCAAGGAGCGGTGGACGGCCGCCGAGGCCGAGATCACCCGGCTGTGGACGTACTTCGACGCCTACAGCGGGGCGCTGACCGCCGCCCGGGAGATCCGGGAGCGGCGCCGCTGGCCGAACCGCGAGGACCTGGTCGAGCTGACCGAGCGGCTGCGCGGGCCCGGCGTGCTGATCTCCGGGGCCGCGATCGAGGGCGCCGCGCTGGCGGAGCGGCTCTCGCTCGCCGAGCTGGTGTCGCGGATGAACGATCTGTACGCGCGCTCGTTGGACGTGGTCGTGGCCGCCGACGCGGTGTGGTCGGCGCTGCCCGCCCGCATCGACCTGCTCGCCGCCGAACTGCACCGCACCCGCTCGCTGGCCCACTCGGTGGGGGTGCGGCCAGGTGAGCACCCCTCGGGGGACGACCTGGAGGACATCACCGCCGAGCTGACGGAGCTGCGGGCGCGGGTGATCGCGGACCCGCTGGCCTTCTGGCAGCCGGCGACGGGGAGTTCGGCCCCCGGTGGCGGCCGCCCGGACACCGGGCGCTACGACCGGGCGGCGCTCGCGCTGGAGGACGTACGCCGTGAGGTCGAGGCGGTGCTGGACGTGCGGCAGGACGCCGAGCAGCGGCTGATCAGCCTGCGGGACGTGCTCTCGCGGGCGGACCGGACCCTGGCGGAGGCGCGGACCGCGCGCGGCGAGGTACTGGCGAAGATCGCCGCGTCGGAGGTGCCCGCCGTGAGCGGCCCGCCGACGGTGCTCCAGGAACAGCTCGCCGCGGCGGCCGAGCACCGGCGGCACGCGCGCTGGCACCGGCTGTCGCCGTTGCTGGAATCCCTGGAGGAACGCGCCGAGGAGGAACTGCGCAGGGCCCGCGAATCGTTGACCG
The DNA here is from genome assembly GCF_042731135.1 of Streptomyces sp. NPDC059874. Taxonomy (NCBI): domain Bacteria; kingdom Bacillati; phylum Actinomycetota; class Actinomycetes; order Kitasatosporales; family Streptomycetaceae; genus Streptomyces; species Streptomyces sp. NPDC059874. The sequence goes on along the minus strand of NZ_JBHWJY010000132.1, from coordinate 2,055 downwards.
CGGTGACGGCCCCCTTGGCCGTACGGGCGGAACTGCGCGGGCGGCTGGACGCGTACAAGGCGAAGGTGGCGCGGCACGGGATGGCTGAGGACCCGCTGCTGATGGAGCGGTACGACACGGCCCGGCGGATGCTGTGGAGCGCGCCCTGCGATCTGCGGGCCGCCGAGCAGGCCGTCCTGCGCTACCAGCAGGCGACGGCGGAGGCCCTGCAGGGCACGGGGACTCCCGGAAAGGACGGCGCATGAGCCTGATAGGAACGGCGTGCCTGCGCCCCGGCTGCCCGGGGACGTACGAGGACATGGGCGGCGGCGAGCTGTACTGCGACACCTGCGGGCTGGCGCCGGTGGGCGCGGTCGCGGCGGGCGCGGAGGAGCTGGTGTCGCCGCCGACGGCGATGACGAGCGCGGCCCGGGGCGGCCGGGGTTCCGCGGGCTCGTCGGGTTCGCAGGGCTCCGGCTCTTCGCGTTCCTCGTCCTCGGCCTCGACCTCGGCGCGGTCCTCGCGCTCGTCCCGTTCGTCCTCGTCCCGGCGGTCGGTGTCGGGGCGGCTGTCGCGCTCGCTGTCGGGGGCGGCGTCCACCCGTTCGGTGTCGGTGCGCAGTTCGGGTTCGGCGCCGTCGGTCTCGGGGCGGGGCCGCCTGGGCGCGGGTCTGGTCAAGGTGCCCGAGGTGCCGCGTCCGGATCCTTCGGCGGCGGTCCTGGAGAACCCGGAGGTGCCGGAGCGCAAGCGGTTCTGCTCGCGTTCGGACTGCGGGGCTCCGGTGGGCCGGGCCAGGGGTGACCGGCCCGGCCGGACGGAAGGGTTCTGCACCAAGTGCGGGCACCCGTACTCCTTCGTGCCGAAGCTGCACGCGGGTGACGTGGTGCGCGGCCAGTACGAGGTGGCGGGCTGCCTGGCGCACGGCGGGCTCGGCTGGGTGTACCTGGCGGTGGACCGGGCGGTCTCGGACCGGTGGGTGGTCCTCAAGGGCCTGCTGGACACCGGGGACCAGGACGCGATGGAGGCCGCGATATCGGAGCGGCGCTTCCTCGCGGAGATCGAGCACTCCAACATCGTGCGGATCTACAACTTCGTGGAGCACCTGGACCAGCGGACCGGTTCGCTGGACGGGTACATCGTCATGGAGTACGTCGGCGGCAAATCGCTGAAGGAGATCGCGAACGAGCGGCGCCGGCCGGACGGCCGGCGAGATCCGCTGCCGGTGGAGCAGGCCTGCGCGTACGGGATCGAGGCGCTGGAGGCGCTGGGCCACCTGCACAGCCGCAACCTCCTGTACTGCGACTTCAAGGTCGACAACGCGATCCAGCAGCAGGACCAGCTGAAGCTGATCGACATGGGCGCGGTGCGGCGGATGGACGACGAGGAGTCGGCCATCTACGGCACGGTGGGCTACCAGGCGCCGGAGGTCGCCGAGTTGGGGCCGTCGGTGGCGTCCGACCTGTACACGGTGGCGCGGACGTTGGCCGTGCTGACCTTCGACTTCCAGGGCTACACGAACGTCTTCGTGGACTCGCTGCCGGACCCGGAGCACATCGAGGTCTTCCAGCGGTACGAGTCCTTCTACCGGCTGCTGGTCCGGGCGACCGACCCGGATCCGGGTCGGCGGTTCGCGTCCGCGCAGGAGATGGCGGACCAGTTGACGGGCGTGCTGCGGGAGGTGGTCGCGCTGCAGACGGGCCGGCCGCGGCCGCAGCTGTCGACGCTGTTCGGCCCGGAGACCCGGGTCCCGGACACCCAGCTCTTCGCGGACACGACGGACCCGACGGTGTCCCGCCTGGGCCTGCGGTCAGTGGCCTCCCGGCCGTTCGCCTCCCGGCGGGGTGGCGGACTGTTCGGCTCCCGGAGCCGCGCCTCCGCCGCCCCGGCACACCACGCCGTACCCGGCGGCCACGCCAGTTCGCCCTCGTACACCTGCGTGTCCGCCGAGGTGCGGGGGAGGGAGAGCGTCAGGCGGTCGACGATGGCGTCGCCCTTCGTCGCGCGCTTGCCGTCGGCGCGCGTCGCCGCGCGGGTCCGGGTGGGATTGCCGTTGTAGCGCAAGACCGCCCAGTAGGT
>NZ_JBHWJY010000131.1:0-15053 GCF_042731135.1 Streptomyces sp. NPDC059874 | reverse complement strand
GACCCGCACTGCGGGTCGCGGCCTTCGCCGTACAGCCGATGCGCTCAGTAGCGCGGGCGGTTGAACCAGGCGCCGCCACTGATCGCCCCGGCGAGGATGAGGCCGAAGATGGCGAGGCCGACGATGGCACCGGGAACGGCACCCGGCGTGCCGTTGGACGCGTTGGCGAAGTTGCCGAGGCTGCCCAGGAGCATCAGCGACGCGTAGACGATCGTCGTGATGCGGACGCCGCTGCCGCCCTTGGCGAACTTGACCCCGAGGACGATGGCCCAGGCGGCGAGGGCGAAGACCAGGATGCCCAACCCGGCGAGAACGCCGGCCCCGAAGTCGGCGGCGCTGGAGTCGGTGGCGCCGGAGACCGCTGCCGCGCCGGCGAGCACGAAGAAGCCGATGATGATCTGGATGCCGGCCACGATGAACAGCAACACACGCGCGGTCTTCAGCAGACCCGGCATCTCCATCGGCGCGCCCGGGTAGCCACCGGGGCCGGCCGGGTAGCCCATGGGCGCCTGCTGCTGCGGGTAGGCGTAGCCGCCCTGCGGCGGGATGCCCTGCGGGGCCTGCTGCGGGTAGCCGTAGCCGGGCTGGCCCTGCGGGGGCTGCTGTCCGTACGGGTTGTTCGGGTCGCCGAAGCTCATTTGGGGTGTTCCTCCGTGGAAGTGCGGGGACGCACGGCACGCGCGGAGGAAGCTTGATCTTGCGGTCCGCCCCCCGGCACTGCCCGCGGCACTCTTTTGCCCTGCATCGTCGTCCGACCGACCTGGCCTTGTCCAGTTGGTTCGCGCGGGGTGGGGTAATCGTTGTGCAAGTGCATTGACTTCATTCCCTCCCCATGGAGAAGGGAGTCCCACTCTCACGAGTGGAGTTTCCTGCTTCACCACGGACCGCCCCGACCGAGAGGACAACCCTCTCCGAGGTCTTGCACCCGTTCCACAGGCAGCGACCGCCAGCCCGGCGTCCATTCACGGACGTTCAGGGGCCCGATTTTTGCTGCCCTTCTCCTTCCGCGACAACGCCCGCTGGGCGCGTCCAACGGCTCTGCCGGCTTCGCCGGCGTCAGACAGCCGTCCATGTACCGGAACGCGCCGCGCGTGTACTCCGCCGAGGCCCGTGACCTGCGCTTCGACTTGAAACGGGGGTAATTCGACCGCTTCCCCCAGAAGCCCGCGAAACCTGCCCGCAGGTGTCGCAGCGCCTGCTGGAGCGGGACCGAGGACACCTCGGCCAGGTAGCTGAGTTCTGCGGTCCGCTTCCACGCCGTGAGCATCGGGGACGTCTGCCCGTAGCCCACCCGTTCCCGAGGGACCAACCAAGCCTCGCTCCGGGCGGCGACGGCCAGGTCGTGAACCTTCCGCACACAGCCGAAGTCCGCGAGAGCTTGGCCGCCTCACGTCCGTCGGATGGAAGTGATATCCGAACCCAACCGCAGGCGAGAATGTCACGCAGCGTGCGGCACCAACGGCTCGGCGTCCCAGACTGCGTTTCCTTCCCGGTCAGGGACCTGAGCGGCCCGTGACTGGAACCGGGGCCACTCCATCCGGGAGGATGGGTGCATGACCGCCCAGATTCTCGATGGCAAGGCCACCGCCGCCGCGATCAAGTCCGAACTGACCGCCCGCGTGGCGGCCCTGAAGGCCCGGGGCATCACCCCCGGCCTCGGCACCCTGCTGGTCGGTGACGATCCGGGCAGCCGCTGGTACGTCAACGGCAAGCACAAGGACTGCGCCGAGGTCGGCATCGCCTCCATCCAGCGCGAACTGCCCGCGACGGCCTCCCAGGAGGACATCGAGGCTGTCGTCCGGGAACTCAACGCCAACCCGGAGTGCACGGGATACATCGTGCAACTCCCGCTCCCCAAGGGCATCGACACCAACCGGGTCCTGGAGCTGATGGATCCGCTCAAGGACGCCGACGGACTGCACCCCATGTCGCTCGGCCGGCTGGTGCTCAACGAGCCGGGGCCGCTGCCCTGCACCCCGTACGGGATCGTCGAACTGCTGCGCCACCACGACGTCGAGATCAACGGCGCCCACGTCGTCGTCCTCGGCCGCGGGATCACCGTCGGACGTTCCATCGGGCTGCTGCTGACCCGTAAGTCCGAGAACGCCACCGTGACGCTCTGCCACACCGGTACGCGCGACCTGTCCGGGCTGCTGCGCCAGGCCGACATCGTCGTCGCGGCGGCCGGTGTCCCGCACCTGGTCAAGCCGGAGGACGTGAAGCCGGGCGCGGCCGTGCTCGACGTGGGCGTCAGCCGCGACGAGAACGGCAAGATCGTCGGCGACGTGCACCCGGGCGTCGCCGAGGTGGCGGCCTGGATCTCCCCGAACCCGGGCGGTGTCGGCCCCATGACCCGGGCCCAGCTGCTGGTCAATGTCGTCGAGGCGGCGGAACGGAGCACCAGTGCAGACTGAATCCGGAGCGGAAGAGGCGGCCCTGGCGCGGCCGCCCGGCTCCCGCCGCTTCCCGTCCGTCACCCGGGACACCGCCCGCCCCGAGGGCAGCGGCCGTGCCGTGCCCGGCGCCGTGTCCGCGCCCGCCCGCCAGTGGCCGATGCTCAGCGTGCTCACCGCGACCGCCGTCGGGCTGCTGGCCACGGCGTTCGGGCATCCGCGGTTCGGCACCCTGGTGATCGGCGTGGCCCTGATCGCGGCCTCCGTGCTGCGGCGCCTGCTGCCCTCGGTGGGGATGCTCGCGGTGCGCTCCCGCTTCACGGACATGGTCACGTACGGGCTGCTGGGCGTGGCGATCACGTTGCTCGCGCTGGTGATAGAGCCCAAACCGTGGCTGGAGATCCCCTTCCTGGAGGACGCGGTCCGCTTCACCGTGCGTTGAGATCACCGAAGGAGGACGCCCTGTGATAGCCCGAAAGGGTCGAAACGCAGGGCGGAAACCCCCTTCGCGCCTTCGAACCCCCCGGTTCGTGTGCCATGCATTACAGGGACCGGGGGATCGGGGCGCTCCAAGGTCGGATAGCCTGACGGGCGGATGTCTCTTCACATCAAGATTCACTGGGGAGCGGCGTCCTCCAGCACATGGGGCGGGACGCCCCAACCGCCAGCTGTCTAACGGAGAAGGCCATGACCCGCACTCCCGTGAATGTCACCGTCACCGGCGCCGCCGGCCAGATCGGCTACGCGCTGCTCTTCCGCATCGCGTCCGGCCACCTGCTCGGCGCGGACGTGCCGGTCAAGCTCCGCCTCCTGGAGATCCCCCAGGGGATGAAGGCCGCCGAGGGCACCGCCATGGAGCTCGACGACTGCGCCTTCCCGCTGCTCGCCGGCATCGACATCTTCGACGACCCGAACAAGGGCTTCGAGGGCGCCAACGTCGCGCTGCTCGTGGGCGCCCGCCCGCGCACCAAGGGCATGGAGCGCGGTGACCTGCTCTCCGCCAACGGTGGCATCTTCAAGCCGCAGGGCGCCGCGATCAACGCGCACGCCGCGGACGACATCAAGGTCCTGGTCGTGGGCAACCCGGCCAACACCAACGCGCTCATCGCGCAGGCCGCCGCCCCGGACGTACCGCGCGAGCGCTTCACCGCGATGACCCGCCTGGACCACAACCGCGCGATCTCGCAGCTGGCCGCCAAGACCGGCGCCTCCGTCTCCGACATCAAGCGCCTCACCATCTGGGGCAACCACTCGGCGACGCAGTACCCGGACATCTTCCACGCGGAGATCGCCGGCAAGAACGCCGCCGAGGTCGTCAACGACGAGCAGTGGCTCGCCGACGACTTCATCCCGACCGTCGCCAAGCGCGGCGCCGCGATCATCGAGGCCCGTGGCGCGTCCTCGGCCGCCTCGGCCGCCAACGCCGCGATCGACCACGTGCACACCTGGGTCAACGGCACCGCCGCGGGCGACTGGACCTCGATGGGTATCCCGTCGGACGGCTCCTACGGCGTCCCGGAGGGCATCATCTCCTCCTTCCCCGTCACCACCAAGGACGGCAAGTACGAGATCGTCCAGGGCCTGGACATCAACGAGTTCTCCCGTGCGCGCATCGACGCGTCCGTGGCGGAGCTCGTCGAGGAGCGCGACGCGGTGCGCGAGCTCGGCCTGATCTGACTCACCCGCACTGATCAGGGAGTTCACCTGATCGCCTGATCAGTACGAACGCCCTTGCGCCCCGGCCAAACCAGGCCGGGGCGCTTTGGCGTGAAGTGGCCTGTTGGGCTGCTGTAGGGGGAAAATAAGGTCGGCCGGTGACCGACCATCTGATTCCCCCTCAGTCCGGCGGCGGGGACCCGGCGGACCCGCGCAACGGCCGCCCGCCCGTCCAACCCGCCGTCAGCGAGGCCGGCCGCCTGCTGTGCGCGGGGACGTACCTCGACCCGACGTACCGCGACCGGGTGATCGACGAGCTGTACGTGCACGAGGAGCGGATCGCCGCCCCGTCCTACGGCTTCGACGCCACCCGGGTCCTGGCCCACGCCCTCCGGGCCCGCCGCATCGAGCTCGCCTGGGCCGGAGGGATAATCGGCGCCTGGTTCGTGGGGTCCCTGCTGACCGGCGGGATCCTCGGAGTGCTGCTCGTCCCCTTCCTGATGCTGAGCTTCGCCAACTGGCTCCGGGCCCGGAGCAACCCCCTGGTGCGCTTCCTGTCGGTGCTGCTGCGCGTCTACGTGTGGGTGATGCTGACCCTCATGGTCATCGGCGTGCTGCTGGCCCTGACCGACGATTCCGGCGACTCCGGCGGCATCGGGGACATCAGCCGGCTCGTCCTCTTCGGCCTGCTGTCCGACGACGGTTCGAGCGGTTACGGCTACGACGGCTACAGCGGGTCGAGCGGCTATCCCGGCTACAGCGGCTCCGACGACGACTCCTCGGCCCTCGCCCTGTGGCTGATCCCGGCCGTGTTCGCGGGCATCGTCACCCTGGTCGCGCTCCAGCGCGGGCAGGCCGCCCGCATCGTCGCCAACGAGCTCTCCCCGAGCCGGTACCCCGACCGGGCCGGCGATCCCGCGGAGACCTCGCAGGCGACGCAGAGCGCCCGCTTCTCCCGGATCCGCGGCCGCATCGAACGAGAACAGCACGCGCCGCTGATCATGTACGACATCAACGGCCCGTTCACCGGGGCGGGGGACCCGATCCGGCCATGGCAGCTGTCCGTCGAGCTGCGCCCCCGGGAAGACCTCGGCGCCGACCGCAAGCCGGAGCCGGTCACCAACGCGCACATCGTGCAGCGCATCGCGCCGCTGCTGTACGCCCTGCGCGTCCCGTCCCCGCACGGCTCACCGCAGGCGCAGGCCGACGTGCTGGACCGGCTGCGCGAGCTGGTCATCGACGAGTGCGTGTTCCTGCCCGCCGCCGGGCTCCCGCACCGGGACCGGGCTCCGGTGGCGCCGGAGCAGTTCCCCGAGCACCGCTTCGGGGCCATCGAGGAGGGCGGCGAGCGGCGCCGGCACTTCCTGCGGATCCGCGTCGGCGGCTGGGACGAGAACCTTGTCGTCACCGTGTTCGTACGGGTCCACACCCAGGGCGGCATGCTGATGCTGGAGGTGGCCCCGCACGTGCTGCTCCCCGTACGGACCACCTTCCAGAACGCCGACGCCGCCGCGGTGCGCCTGCTGAACAACACCTGGTTCGGCAGGGCCGTCGCGGCGCTCGCCGCGACCCCCGGCTCGTTCGGGAGGTCCCTTGCCACGCTGGGTCGGGGCATCGCCAGCTGGTGGCGGATCGCCACCGGCGGGCACGGCGGAGCCCGTCCGGAGGGGCCGGGGCTGTCGGTGCGGGAGATCGCGGCGGCGGAGGGCGGCTCTCTGTTCCACCTCATGGACGCGGAGCGGTATCTGAAAACCATTCAGGACCGGGTGGTCGGCGGGGTTACCCTCGCGCTGCACGAAGCCGGCTGGCACACCGAGGAGTTCGCGCAGCGGGCGATCCAGGTCTTCGACGGCGGCGTCGTCATCCAGGGCGGGGTGCGCGACAGCGCCTTCAGCATCGGCGGCACGGGCCACCACAACAGCACCGCCGGGGGCGGTAAGGGAAGCAAGGGGAGCAGCGGTGGGAAGTAACGGCGAGGAGCGCTCGGTCCGGATCGGCGACGTCACCGGCAGCGCCTTCAGCATCGGCGGCAGCAACATCACCAACACCGTCGGGCAGGGCGGTGCGGCCGAGGAGCAGCCGCCGGGCGCGGCGGAACTGCTGGAGGCCGTACGCGAACTGCGCGCCGAGCTGGTGCGCCTGCCCCGCAGCACCGGGCGCGGGGAGCTCGACGTGGAACTGGAGGATGTGGCCGCGGAGCTGGAGGAGGCCGAGGAGATCCGGCCGGGGCTGCCCGGGCGGCTGCGCGGGGCGCTGGAACGGTGGGCTCCGCTGGTGGAGTCGGTGAGCGCGGCCACCGCACTGGCCGGGATGCTCGCCTCGCTGGGAGGCTGACCGGTGCCCTCGGCTGACGACGCCTGGTGGAACCCCCGGACGCAGCGCTGGGAGTGGGGCCCCCAGCCATCCCCACCGGAGCCCCCGTCCCAGCCGCCCCAGCCGGCACACCTGCCGACGCAGGGCCGGCCCGAGCAGTCGGGGCAGCCCGGCCGGCCTGAGCGCCCGGGTCAGCCCGGTCAGCCCGGTCCGGCGGAACAGCCGGGTCGGAAGGAACAGCCCGGGCAGCCCGCGCAGTCGGAGTGGACCGCGGCGGCGACCGGGCAGTCCGGGCGGCCGGAGTGGGTTTCGGGGGTGGCGGAGCCGCCCCCGGCGTTGCCCGAGTACGAGCCCTGGGGGCCGCAGCAGCCGCCCGGCGGCCCCAGCGGCCCCGGGGGTACGCCGGCGCAGCAGTGGCGCGGCCCGCTGCTGGTGGGACTGGTCGCCGCGGTGGTCGGCGGAGCCTCCGTGGCGGCGTGGATGCTGCTCGGCGCCGAGGACGACCGCGCCACCACGACGCACCCGCCCCTCCCGTCGTCCCGCACCGCCTCCGCGAGCGCGTCCCCGAACTCGGGCCCGAGCAGCCCCACGAGCACGAGTACGGGCGCGAGCCCGAGCCCCTCGGGGAGCGGCGCGGGCCCGGGCTACACCGTGGTGCGCGACGACGCCGGGTTCTCGGTCGCCGTTCCCACCGGTTGGGAGCCCAGCACCAACGAGCAGGGCAACGGCTCGTTCTACCGCCGCCCCGGGGACCGCAGGGCCCTGTTGCAGATCTTCCGGGTCACGGAGGAGGCCTCCACCGGTTCCTGCGAGCTGCTGCGGATGTCCTCGGACCGCCTGAACACGGGGACCCCCGGGTATCGAGAGGTCTCGCTCGAATCGGTGGCCGGCACCGCCTGCGAGCTGGTGTACGAGTACGACAGCGCGGAGTCCCACGGCCGCCGTCGGGGCATCGAGCGGATCATCACCGCCTCGGACGGCAAGCGCTGGGCGCTGCTGGCGGCCGGCCCGGCCGCCGACGGCACCACCACGCGCGCGAACCTGGCGGCGGCCCTGGATTCCTTCCGGCCCGGCTGACCGGCACCCGCCGCCGCAGGCTCAGACCTTGTACGCGCCCGGGGTGTAGTGGCCCGGGACCAGGCGGGTGGTGACGCCGATGCGGTTCCAGACGTTGATCGTCGCGATGACGGCGATCAGCTGGGCCAGCTCGCGCTCCTCGAAGTGCTTGGCGGCCTTCTCGTAGACCTCGTCCGGAACGAAGCCGTCCGTGAGGACGGTGACGGCCTCGGTGAGCTCGATCGCGGCGAGTTCCTTCTCGGTGTAGAAGTGCCGCGATTCCTCCCAGGCGGGCAGGAGCACGATGCGCTCGACGCTCTCGCCGGCCGCGATGGCGTCCTTGGTGTGCATGTCGATGCAGAAGGCGCAGTGGTTGATCTGCGAGGCGCGGATCTTGACGAGTTCGACCAGGGCCGGGTCGAGGCCCTTCTTGGCGGAGAGCTCCAGGGCCAGGACGGCCTTGTAGACCTCGGGAGCGACCTTGGCCATCTGCATGCGGGGGGTGTGCTCGTGTGCGTTCTGCGTAGCTGTCATGTGTCCACACTAGGAGGCAGGCGGCCCAGGACTATGGTCCATGTTCATGACGGATTCCTGGGCCACTTTCGGGGCCGACCTGCATCTGGACCTCTCCACCGGGCGCGGCCTGCGGGCCGGGCTCACCGAGGCGCTGCGCGAGGCCGCGCGCAGCGGGCGGCTGGCGGCCGGGACGCGGCTGCCGTCCTCCCGGTCGCTCGCCGTCGACCTGGGCATCGCGCGCAACACGGTCGCGGAGGCGTACGCCGAACTCGTCGCCGAGGGCTGGCTGACGGCCCGGCAGGGCTCCGGGACCAGGGTCGCCGAACGGGCGCGGCCGCGCCGGAGCGGTGGCGTGGCGGGTGCCGGGGGCGCGGCTGCGGTTGTCGGCGTGCGGCGTCCCGCCCGCGGCAAGCCCTCGTACAGTCTCCAGCCCGGCTCCCCGGACCTGGGCGGCTTCCCGCGCGCGGCCTGGCTCACTGCGGCCCGGCGGGCGCTGACCAACGCGCCGAACGAGGCCTTCGGTTACGCGGTCGACGCGCGCGGCCGGATCGAACTGCGGGAAGCCCTCGCCGGGTACCTGGCGAGGGCGCGCGGGGTGTACGCGGACCCGGAGCGGATCGTGCTGTGCGCCGGGTTCGTGCACGGGCTGACGCTGCTGGCGGGGGTGTTGCGGGCACGCCGGGTGCGGGAGGTGGCGGTGGAGGGGTACGGGCTGGACATCCACCGGGACCTGCTGGTGAAGGCGGGCCTGCGGACGCGCCCGCTGGGGGTCGACGGGGACGGGGCCCGTACGCGTGAACTGGGCGCGGGGGCCGCCGGGGTGGGCGCCGGCGTGGGCGCGGTGCTGCTGACTCCCGCGCACCAGTTCCCGACGGGCGTCGCGCTGACCCCGGCCCGGCGGGCGGCCGCGGTGGACTGGGCCCGCACCACGGGTGGGCTGATCCTGGAGGACGACTACGACGGGGAGTTCCGCTACGACCGCCAGCCGGTGGGGGCCCTGCAGGGGCTCGACCCGGACCGGGTGGTGTACCTGGGCACCGCCAGTAAATCCCTCGCGCCGGGGCTGCGGATGGGGTGGATGGTGGTCCCGCCCGGGCTGGTCGAGGAAGTGCTGGCCGTCAAGGGCCTCATCGACTGGACCTCCAGCGCGCTGGAGCAGCTCACACTGGCGGAGTTCATCACGTCCGGGGCGTACGACCGCCACGTGCGCGGCATGCGGCTGCGGTACCGGCGGCGCCGGGACGAGCTGGTCGCGGCGGTGGCCGGCCGGGTCGGCGTGTCGGGGATCGCGGCGGGGCTGCACGCGGTGCTGGACCTCCCGGAGGGCATGACGGAACGCTCGGTGATCCAGTCGGCGGCCTGGCAGGACCTCACCCTGGACGGCCTGTCCCGCCACCGCCACCCCGAGGCCGACCTCCCGCCGCGCGCGGCGGTGGTCGTCGGCTACGGAACCCCGTCGGACAGCGCGTGGGCGCCGACGCTGGCCGCCTTGTCCGCGGTGCTGCCGTAGCCCGTCCGCGACGCCGCTGCCGGGGCTCCGCCCCGGACCCCGCGCCTCAAACGCCGGCGGGGCTGGATTTGGCTGATACCGGCCCGCGCGTGCGCGCAGCCCAACTCGCGCCCAAAGGGCTGGGGGCCGCGCAGCGGCACCTCCAGCCCCGCCGGCGTTTGAGGCGCGGGGTCTGGGGCGGAGCCCCACGCGGCGGGGCCGCACATGCAGCGCAGCGGGAAGGAGCGGCGTGGGGGAAGGCTCCGCGCGGCGGTGGCGGGTGGTGTCCCCGGGGCTACGCCGGGGACGGGTCCGGTTCCGGCGGCTCCCCGAAGCGGGCCAGCGCAAGCGCGCCGGCCAGGGCCACGGCGAAGCCGGCCACCGCGAGCCAGGTCAGGCCTTCACGGGTGCGGTCGCCGAGCCAGGCCACGCCCACCACCGCCGGGCCGATCGTCTCGCCGAGGACCATGCCGGCCGTCGCCGCCGTCACGGAGCCCCGTTGCAGCGCCGAGGTGAGCAGGAGGAACGCCGCACCGCCGCCCAACAGGAGTGCGTACAGCGCCGGGTTGGTCAACTCGCTCGGGGAGACGGAGTCGATGAGGCGCACCGCCACCTCCACCACCCCGAAGCCGGTTCCCGAGGCCAGTCCCAGGACGAGGGCCCGCGGCCCGTCCGGGAGCCGCCCGGCCGCCGCGCCCACCAGCAGCACCAGCACCGCCACCCCCAGCAGTCCCAGCTTGAGGGCCAGGGACCCTTCCCCGGAGCCCTCCTCCCCGGAGGCGAGCCCCAGCATCAGCAGCCCCGCGCACACCACCCCCACCGCGCCCCACTCCGTCCGCGACAGCCGCACCCGCAGCAGCCGCGAGGCGACCACCGCCGTCACGGCGAGGCTCGCCGCGAGCGCGGCGCCCACCGCGTAGATCGGGATGTGCCGCAGGGCGATGATCTGGAGCACGAACCCGGCCCCGTCCAGGCCGAGGCCGACCATGTACCGCCACTGGCGTGCCGCCCGCAGCAGCAGCGCCGGGTCCACCCCGGAGCCCGTCCCGGGCTCCGCGGCCCGGGCCGCCATCGCCTGCAGAACGGACGCCGTACCGAAGCAGACCGCCGCACCGAGTGCGCAAATCATCCCAATGAGCACGAACTGACTCTAGGTCACAGATCTCACGACGGCCGGATTCCGTCCCCCGCTGCCGCCGCTCTACTCTGTCCCGCAGTACGCCGGGTCCCAGGGGGAGCAGCAGACATGGACAGCAGCAACACCAACCAGCGCCGCATGCGCTCCGGCGCGGTCGCCCTCGGCGGCATGGGCCTGCTCGCGGCCACCCTCGTGGCGTGCGGCAGCAGCGACGAACCGGACAAGCGCTGCGCGTCCCGCGCCACCCTGGAGCACCTGAACAACAAGGAGTGCAAGAGCGGCGGCCGCGGCTCGTACTACTACGGCGGGTACGTCACTGCGGGCAAGGTCAGTGGCGGGAGCTTCGACAAGTCCGCCGTCACCCGCGGCGGCATCGGCGGACACAGCAGCTCCGGCTCCAGCGGCGGCTGAGCAAGACATGGAGCGGCACACCATCGAGCCCCGCCCCGGCTGGCAGAAGACGGTCGAGGAGCAGGGGCTGATCTACCCCCTCACCCGCTACCCCGACGACTCCCTGCGCCCCTACTGGGACGAGAGCGCGTACTACTCCTTCACCCTTCCCGAGGTGGAGGCCCTGGAGAACGTCGTCGAGGAACTGCACGCCATGTGCCTGGCCGCGGCCGCGCACATCGTGGAGAAGGAGCGTTTCGCGGACCTGGGGATCACCGACCCGCGCCTCGCCTCGCTCGTCGCCGAGTCCTGGCGGCGCCGCGCCGAACAGCCGTCCCTGTACGGCCGTTTCGACCTGCGCTACGACGGCACCGGCCCGGCCAAGATGCTGGAGTACAACGCCGACACCCCCACGTCGCTGGTGGAGGCGGCGAGCCCGCAGTGGTTCTGGATGGAGGAGCGCTTCCCCGGCGCCGACCAGTGGAACTCCCTCCACGAGCGCCTCGTCGACGCCTGGCGCCGACAGGCCGAGCTGCTGCCGTCCGGCCCGCTGCACTTCGCGCACTCCGAGACCGACGAGCTCGGCGAGGACCTGATGACGGTCGCCTACCTCCAGGAGACCGCCGAGCAGGCCGGCATCGACACCCACGCCCTGTCCGTCGAGCAGATCGGCTGGGACAGCCTGTCCGGCCGGTTCGTGGACGACAAGCTCCGCTTCATCCGCGGCTGCTTCAAGCTCTACCCGTGGGAGTGGCTGGCCACCGACGAGTTCGGCCCGATGGTCCTCGGCACGTACGACCTCGGCGGCGGCAGCGGCACCACCTGCTGGATCGAGCCGTTGTGGAAGATGCTGCTCTCCAACAAGGCGCTGCTCGCGATCCTCTGGGAGCTCTTCCCGGAGCACCCCAACCTGCTGCCCGCCTATCTCGACGGCCCGCGCGAGCTCGCCGACACCACCGGTTACGTCGCGAAGCCGCTGCTGGGCCGCGAAGGCGCCGGCGTCACCCTCCACGAAGCGGGCGGGGCCGGGGAGCCGTTCGTGGCGGAGGAGGGCGAGCGGTACTGCTTCCAGGGCCTGGCCCCGCTGCCGGACTTCGACGGCAACCGGGTGGTGCTCGGCGCGTGGGTCGTCGAGGACGAGGCGGCGGGGCTCGGCATCCGGGAATCGGCGGGGCCGGTCACGGACGAGTACGCCCGCTTCCTACCTCACGTCATCCTCTAGTCAGGCGGAGAGGACGGACCTGAGCTGGTCCAGGCCCCAGTCCAGGTCCTCCTTGCTGATCACCAGCGGCGGGGCGATGCGGATCGTCGAGCCGTGGGTGTCCTTCACCAGCACGCCCAGCTCCATCAGCTTCTCGGAGATGTCCCGGCCCGTCCCGAGCGACGGGTCGATGTCGACGCCCGCCCACAGTCCGCGCCCGCGTACGGCGGTCACCGAGCCCGCGCCGACCAGCAGGTTCAGCTCCCGGTGCAGATGGTCGCCCAGCTCGGCGGCGCGCTGCTGGTACTCGCCGGTGCGCAGCATCGCGATCACCTCCAGGGCGACGGCGCAAGCGAGCGGGTTCCCGCCGAAGGTGGACCCGTGTTCGCCGGGCTTGAACACCCCGAGCACGTCCCGGTCGGCGACCACCGCCGACACCGGGACCACGCCGCCGCCGAGCGCCTTGCCGAGGACGTAGACGTCCGGGACGACCCCCTCGTGCTCGCACGCGAAGGTCTTGCCGGTGCGGCCGAGGCCCGACTGGATCTCGTCCGCCATGAAGAGGACGTTCCGCTCGCGCGTGAGCTCCCGTACGCCCCGCAGGTATCCGGCGGGCGGCACCAGTACCCCCGCCTCGCCCTGGATCGGCTCCAGCAGCACGGCGACGGTGTTCTCGGTGACGGCGTGGGCGAGGGCGGTGAGGTCCCCGTACGGGACGATCTCGAAGCCCGGGGTGTACGGGCCGAAGTGGTCGCGGGCGTCGTGGTCCGTGGAGAAGGAGACGATGGTGGTGGTCCGGCCGTGGAAGTTGTCGGCGGCGACCACGATCTTGGCGTGCCCGTCCGGGACGCCCTTGACCTCGTAGCCCCACTTGCGGGCCGTCTTCACGGCCGTCTCCACGGCCTCCGCGCCCGTGTTCATGGGCAGCACCATGTCCTTGCCGCACAGCGCGGCGAGTTCCGTGCAGAAGGCGGCGAACTGGTCGTGGTGGAAGGCGCGCGAGGTGAGCGTGACCCGCTCCAGCTGCGCGTGGGCGGCGTCGAGCAGCCGGCGGTGGCCGTGCCCGAAGTTGAGCGCCGAATAGCCGGCGAGCATGTCGAGGTAGCGGCGGCCCTCCACGTCGGTCATCCACGCGCCTTCCGCGGAGGCGACGACGACGGGCAGCGGGTGGTAGTTGTGCGCGCTGTGCGCGTCGGCGGAACGGATGGCATCAGCAGTTGTCGACACGGGGTCTCCGATCGTCCGTCAGGCCTGTGACGAGGGTGGCGTCACTTTCCATCCTCGCTCGTATACCGGACGGAGAAACCTTTCTTGTGGCGCGCCCGCTAAGGTGGGTTGTACGCACGGCGACTGGCGTACGGAGAACCAACTCCGGGGGAGTCGTGCGCGCAGGACCGCATACAGGGCCGCTCGCCTGGGCCTCGCGGGGACGAGACACGAAATCGACCCCGGAGGAGCCGCCATGAGCGCGAACCACCGTCATCCCGCCCTTCTCGCGACCGACCCCGAGCTGGCGTCCTTCGTCGCGGCGGAGGAGACCCTGCAGGCCGAGACGCTGCGGCTGATCCCCAGCGAGAACTACGTCTCGGCGGCCGTCCTCGAAGCCTCCGGCACCGTGCTGCAGAACAAGTACAGCGAGGGCTACCCGGGCCGCCGCTACTACGAGGGCCAGCAGAACATCGACCGCGTCGAGGCGCTGGCCGTCGAGCGGGCGAAGGGCCTGTTCGGGGTGGACCACGCGAACGTGCAGCCGTACTCCGGTTCCCCGGCGAACCTGGCCGTGTACCTGGCCTTCGCGAAGCCCGGCGACACGGTGATGGGCATGGCCCTGCCGATGGGCGGGCACCTGACGCACGGCTGGGGCGTCTCGGCGACGGGCTCGTGGTTCCGCGGCGTGCAGTACGGGGTGCGCGCGGACGACGGCCTGATCGACTACGACGCGGTGCGCGAGCTGGCGCTGGCCGAGCGCCCGAAGATCATCTTCTGTGGCGGTACCGCCCTGCCGCGCACGATCGACTTCGCGGCCTTCGCGTCGATCGCCGAGGAGGCGGGCTCGATCCTCGTCGCGGACGTCGCACACATCGCGGGCCTGATCGCGGGCGGCGCGCACCCGTCCCCGGCGGGGCACGTGGACGTGATCTCCACGACCACGCACAAGACCCTGCGGGGTCCGCGCGGCGCGATGCTGATGTGCCGGGAGGAGCACGCGAAGGCCATCGACAAGGCGGTCTTCCCGGGGCTGCAGGGAGGTCCCCACAACCAGACCACGGCCGGCATCGCGGTCGCCCTCCACGAGGCGGCGCAGCCGTCCTTCACGGCGTACGCCCACGCGGTCGTCGCCAACGCGAAGGCGCTGGCCGCGGCCCTGCTGGAACGCGGCTTCGACCTGGTCTCGGGCGGCACGGACAACCACCTGATCCTGATGGACCTCACCTCGCGGGACGTGCCGGGCAAGGTGGCGGCCAAGGCCCTGGACCGGGCGGGGATCGTCGTGAACTACAACACGGTCCCCTTCGACACGCGCAAGCCGTTCGACCCGTCGGGCATCCGGATCGGTACGCCGTCGCTGACGTCGCGGGGGCTCGGGGTCGAGCACATGCCGGTGGTCGCGGACTGGATCTCCCGGGCCGTGTCGGCCGCCGCCAAGGCCGACGAGGCCGAGCTCGGGGTGATCCGGGCCGAGGTCGCGGACCTGATGGCCGCCTTCCCGGCCCCGGGCCTCCCCCTGTCCTGACCCCGCGGCCCGGCCTCCTGGGCTCTGCCCAGACCCGCGCCTCAAACGCCGGCGAGGCTGGTTGGTGCGGCGCCGCTGCCGGGGGCTCTGCCCCCGGACCCCCGCGCCTCAAACGCCGGCGGGGCTGAATGGTGCGGCGCCGGTGCCGGGAGGCTCTGCCCCCGGAC
>NZ_JBHWJY010000130.1:0-15200 GCF_042731135.1 Streptomyces sp. NPDC059874 | reverse complement strand
CCCGGCAGCTGCCGGGCGGGGCCCCTTTTTCACGTCCTACGAGATCACACCACCTGGTGGAGCCAGCGGACCGGGGCGCCCTCGCCCGCGTAGCGGAAAGGTTCCAGTTCGTCATCCCAGGGCTTGCCGAGCAGCTTGGCGATCTCCGCCTCCAGGTCGGTCTCGCCGCGCGCGGACCGGGCGAGGGCGGCGCGGAGCCGGTCCTCCGGGATCAGGATGTCGCCGTGCATGCCGGTGACGGCATGGAAGATGCCGAGTTCCGGGGTGGAGCTGTAGCGCTCGCCCTCGGAGGTCGGGCAGGGCTCCGCGGTCACCTCGAAGCGCAGCAGGTGCCAGCCGCGCAGGGCGGAGGCGAGTTTCGAGGCGGTGCCCGCTTCGGCCTGCCAGGAGAACTCGGCTCTCCAGGTGCCGGGGGAGGCGGGCTGACGGATCCAGTCGAGGTTCACCCGCACCCCGAGCACGCCCGCAACAGCCCATTCCACGTGCGGGCAGAGCGCGCGCGGTGCGGAATGCACGTACAGAACTCCACGTGTCGTCACCGGGACCTCCAGTGTGGGACGAGGTCGGGAATAAACTCCAGAAAACGGACAGTATGTGACGTGATGTAATGTAACGGAAATTATTTGACATTGCGCTACGGGACCTGCGGCCGAAACGCCACGGGAAAAAGCTACCGTGCGCCAGGGGTCATGGTGTGACGTACGGTCGCTCCGAAGCCCGTAAACACAGAGCTTTCACTCAGCAGGACCCCCCGAACGACACGGGGCGACGAGGAGGGGACCTTCCCATGCGCACCACCCCCGCAGGCCGACGCGCGCGCCGGGCATGCGCGGGCGCGGGTGCGACGGCCGTGCTGCTGGCCGGGGTGATGACCGGGTGCCGGTCGGGCGGGTCGGGCGACGAGGGCGAGCGGGGGGCGCAGGCCGCGCCGCGTTGGAACACGGCGCCCGCCTCCATCGCGGCGGTGGGCGACTCGATCACCCGTGGTTTCGACGCCTGTTCGGTTCTGGCCGACTGCCCGGAGGTCTCCTGGGCCACGGGCAACGATCCCGCGGTACGCTCCCTCGCCATGCGCCTCATCGGGGACGCCGAGGCCCCCGCGCGCAGTTGGAACTACGCGGTGACCGGCTCGCGCATGGCGGACCTGCCGGGGCAGCTGGCCGAGGCGGCGGGCCACAAGCCCGACCTGGTCACGGTCATGGTGGGCTCGAACGACGCCTGCCGGCCCACGGCTTCGTCGATGACTCCGGTGGCGGATTTCCGGGCCGGTTTCGAGACGGCCCTCGCCGGGCTGCGGGCCGCCTCGCCCGCCTCGCAGGTGTACGTCTCCAGCGTGCCGGACCTCCAGCGGCTGTGGGAGCAGGGCAAGGACCTCCCGATGGTGCGGCAGATCTGGAAGCTGGGCATCTGTCAGTCGATGCTCGCCGACCCGCTGTCGGCGGGCTCGGGGGCGACGACCCGGCGCGAGCAGGTGCGGGCGCGGGTGGTGGAGTACAACGAGGTGCTGCGCGAGGTCTGCGCGAAGGACCCGCTGTGCCGCTACGACGGCGGCGCGGTGTTCCAGTACCCCTTCTCGGCGCAGCAGTTGAGTCGCTGGGACTGGTTCCATCCGGGCAAGGACGGGCAGGCGCGGCTCGCGGAACTGGCGCACCGACAGGTGACGGCGGCCGAGCCGCCGCGTTGACGCTCGTATGCGCGAAGGACCGGGGAAGGATGTCAGGACCTCCCCCGGTCCGGCTCTCGATCAACCCCAACAGGGGTGATTTCCGGCCATACGGCGTGTCACGCGAGGTCGAGCGTCGCCGTCAGCCGCGTGTCGCCGTGCGAGTGGCTCGCGCGGACCTCGTAGGTGCCGCCGATCCGCTGCCAGCCGCGGGCCTCCTCGTCCCAGATCTCGAAGGCCCGGGCGGGCAGGGCGATCTCGGTCTCGACGCTCTCGCCGGGGCCCGCCTCGACGCCCGCGAAGGCGGCCAGCCAGCTCGCCGGACGCTCCACTCCGTCGTCGACCGGGGCGAGGTAGACCTGCACGACCTCGCGGCCGGGCCGGGCACCGGTGTTGGTGAGGCGGACCCGGACCGTTTCGGCGGTGGCCTCCAGGGATTCGTACGCCCAGTCGGTGTAGCCGAGGCCGTGCCCGAAGGGGAAGGCGGGCCGGATGGACCGCGCCTCGTAGGCCCGGTAGCCGATGAACAGCCCCTCGCCGTACTCCAGGCGCCCCTCGGTGGGGACGACTTCGGTGACGGGCGCGTCGGCGAACCGTGCGGGCCAGGTGGTGGGCAGTCGCCCGCCGGGCTCCGTGTCGCCGAGGAGTACGTCGGCCAGCGCGGCCCCGCCCTCCTGCCCGGGGAACCAGGTCAGGAGCACGGCGGCGACCTCGTCGCGCCACGGAAGCTCCACCGGGGAGCCGGCGTTGACCACGACCACGGTGTGGGGGTTGACGGCGGCGACGGCGCGGACCAGGTCGTCCTGGCGGCCGGGGAGGGCGAGGTCCTTGCGGTCGAAGCCCTCGGACTCCACGCGCTCGGTGGTGGCGACGACCACGATGGCGGTGTCGGCGGCGCGGGCGGCCTCCACGGCCTCGGCGATCAGCTCGTCGGCCTCGCGCTGCGGGCCTAGGTGGAGCAGCGAGAACATGATCGCCTTGAGCGGCAGCGCCGTCACGTCGGGGACCTGGAAGGTCAGCGACACCTCGACCGGCTCCCCCTCGGTGAGGGTGACGCGGGCCCGCTCGCTGGGGGCACCGAAGAAGGCCTCGAAGGGGTCGGCCTCGTTGCCCATCTCCTGGACGCCCTCCCACACGGTCTCCCCGCCGACGGCGAGGGTGAAGGCGCCGAGCCCGCGGGTACCGAAGGCGTGTTCGCCGTTCTCCCGCGGCAGGAACGTTCCGGTGACCTCGATGCTCGCCATGGTCTCGTACGAGGCGCCCGCGGGCAGGTCGTCACCGATCCACTGGACCTGCCCCGAGGGCAGGGTGCCTTCGCCGACGACGGCGCCGGAGGCGTCGCGGCAGACGGCCCGCAGCTCGAAGCCCTTGTCGGCGGGGGTGAGTTCCTCGGAGGGGTCGGCGCCGATGGTGTAGGTGAGCGAAGCCCCTGAGCGATCGCGGAGGGCCGAGGTGAGGCCGTCGAGCGGGGAGACGATCCGCTCGGGGAAGACGACGGCGGAGCCGCCGCCGAGGACGCGGGCGTCGCGGGCCGCGGCGCCGAGGAGGGCGACGGTGCCGCCGGCGGCGGCGTCGAGCGGCAGGGCGGCGCTTCCGTCGGCCACGGCCTCGTTGCGCACGAGGACGAAGCCGCGGGCGGCGAGCTCGCGGGCCAGGGCCTGGCCGTCGATCGGGGCGGGTGCCTCTTCGACCACGGCGGGGGCGCCTTCCAGAGCGCCGACGCGGGCCGCGAGGCGCAGCACGTTGCGGACGGCCGTGTCGACGGCGGACTCGGGGACCTCCCCGGCGCGTACGGCTTCGGCGAGGGCGGGCCCGTACACGGTCTGCGGGCCGGGCATGGCCACGTCCAGGCCGCCGAGGATGTCCCCGGTGGTGGACCGGGCGGCCATCCAGTCGGACACGTTGTACCCGTCGAAGCCCCATTCGGCGCGCAGGACTTCGTTGACCAGGTACTGGTGCTCGGTCATCGTCGTGCCGTTGACCCGGTTGTAGGCGGTCATGATGCCCCAGGGGTGGGCGTTGGCGACGATCGCCTCGAAGGGCGCCAGGTAGACCTCGCGCAGCGGGCGCGGGGCGATGACGCTGTCGACGGTGAACCGCTCGGTCTCGGCGTCGTTGCCGACGAAGTGCTTGACCGTGGTGCCGACGCCGCCGTCCTGGACGCCGTTCACGTAGCCGCTGCCGACGGCGCCGGTGAGGTAGGGGTCCTCGGAGTAGCACTCGAAGTGCCGGCCGCCGAGCGGGGAGCGGTGCAGGTTGACGGTGGGGGCGAGGAGGACGTGGACGCCCTTGCGGCGGGCTTCCTGCGCGAGGAGCCGGCCTGCCCGGCGGGCGAGCTCCGGGTCCCAGGCGGCGGCGAGCCCGGTGGGCGAGGGCAGGGCGATGGACGGGTCGTCGGCGGTCCAGCGCACGCCGCGCACCCCGATGGGGCCGTCGGACATGACCAGGGACTTCAGCCCGATCTCGGGGATCGCGGGCAGGGACCACATGTCCTGGCCGGAAAGCAGGCGGGCCTTGGTGTCGAGATCCAGCTTGTCCAGAGCCGCTTCCACGGCGTATTCACGGATCTGCTCGCGGGCCTGATCGGCATCGGTCACGGCCGTGCCTCCTCGTTGAGTGCGGTGCGGGTGCTGTGCGGTGCCCCCATCGTGGACCGGTTACCTGTAGAGCGGTAGGGTTCGTAATCCGTTCGTGATGTACGCATGCCGTACGGTCCTGCTGGAGGCTGCGAAGGAAGGGGTGCGGGGCGATGGTCCGAGCCAGGAGCGAGGAGCGCCGCGAGGAGATCGTCCTCGCGGCCCTCGAAGTGATCGCGGAGCGCGGCTACCGGGGCGCGTCCCTGGCCACGGTCGCCGAGCGGGTGGGCCTGACCCAGCAGGGGCTGCTGCACTACTTCCCGACCAAGGAGGCCCTGCTGGTCGCGGTGCTGGAGGAGCGCGACCGGTGGGACACGGGCGGCGGCTCGCGCGCCGCGGCCGGCAGCTGGCGCCTGGACCTGCTGGATTCGCTGGTCGAGTACAACGCCATGCGCCCGGGCATCGTGCAGACCTTCTCGGCGCTGCTCGGCGAGAGCGTCACCGAGGGGCATCCGGCCCGCGAGTTCTTCACCGAGCGCTACGAACAGGTCCGCCGGGAGATGGCGTCGGTGCTGCGCGCCGAGTTCGGCGAGCGCCTCCCGTCGGGCCTCACCCCGGAACAGGTGGCTCCACTGCTGACGGCGGTCATGGACGGGCTGCAGTTCCAGTGGCTGCTGGCCCCCGAATCGGTGGACATGCCGAGCGAGTTCCGCTCCTTCCTGACCCTGTTGCGGGGCCCCGGCGCATAGCCGCGCGATCGGCCCGTGCATCCTTCTCCCGACGGACTACCGGGGGGAGTTGGGGATGGAGACGGAGAAGAAGGTCGCCTGGTCGGAGCTGTTCTTCGACCTGGTGCTGGTGTTCGCCGTGACACAGGTCTCGGCGCTGCTGCACCACGACCACGGCTGGGCCGGCACCGGGCGGGCGGTGATCGCCTTCATACCGATCTATTGGGTGTGGGTCGGCAACACCGTGTACTCCAACACCCATGACGCGGACCGGCCGCTGAACCGGCTCGCGCTCTTCGGGGCCGGGCTGTGCGGCCTGATGATGGCCCTGGCCCTGCCCGGCGCCTTCGGGGACCGCGGGCTCCTGTTCGCCGGGGCCTACTTCTGCGCCCGCCTGCTGCTCGCGGCCCTGGCGCACGGCGTCGGACGACGTCCGACGCTCACACCGGCGATCGTGTCGGTGCTGGTCAGCGGCCCGCTGCTGCTGGCCGGCGGGTTCCTCGACGGAAACGCCCGGACGGGGCTGTGGGCGCTGGCGGCCGCCGTGGACCTGGCCGCGCCCCGGCTGACGCGCCGGAACATGATGCGCCTGGACTTCGACTCGGGCCATCTCGCCGAACGGTTCGGCCTGTTCGTGATGATCGCCCTGGGCGAGTCGATCGTGGCGGTCGGCGCCCCGGTGGCCTCCGCCCCGACGCTCGACGCCGGCTCGCTCGCGGCCGTCGCCATGGCCTTCGTCCTGGTCTGCAGCCTGTGGTGGGTGTACTTCCACCTGGCCGCGGGCGCCGTACGGCACGGGCTGGAGACGGCGACCGTACGGGCGGACGTGGCCCGGCAGGTCCTCTCGTACGGGCACCTCTCGCTGATCGCCTCGGTCATCGCGGTGGCCGTCGGCATGGCCGAGGCCGTGGCGCACCCCGGCGAACGCCTCCCGCTCGGCGTGACCGCCCTCCTCTACGGGGGCTGCGCCCTCTACCTCGCCACCTTCGGGTACACGCGCTGGCACCTGTTCCGGTCCTGGTCGCTGACCCGGCTGGTGACCGCCGCGGCCACCCTGGCCCTGCTGCCGTTGGCCGCACTGCTGCCCTCGTTGGGCGCGCTGGTGCTCCTGACGGCGGTGGTGACGGCCCTCAACCTCACGGAACTCGCCCTCGTCCGCACCCGGGGCGAGCTCCCCGGCGGGCCGGCGCCCACGGCCTAGGCCACGCGCGGTCGGATGCGGGAGAGGTCCTGGTCCGCGAGGTCCGGGCGGGCCGTGAGCGTGGCGCGCACCGCCTCCAGGATCGGGAGCGGGGCGCGCCCGGTGGCCAGGGCCACGTCCTTCGCGGCCAGGGCCACCGGGAAGTGGGAGGCGTCCGCGTACGTACGGGCCACCGCGCCCGCCAGCGGTCCGCGGGCCAGTTGGGCGCGGACCAGCGGCTCCGGCAGGCCCAGTTCCCGACCCAGCGTCAGGGCCTCGGCCACCAGGCCGACTCCGCCGACCACCGCGTTGATCAGCACCAGCTTGAGCGCGGCGCCCGCCCCGGCCTCGCCGCACTCGGTGACCTCGCCGAGCGCGCCCAGCACCTCGCGGACCGGGCCGGGCAGCGGCCCGCCGGCCAGCACCCACAACTCCCCCGTGGCCGCCCGGTCCACGCTCCCCATCACGGGCGCGTCGGTCAGGGTCACCCCCGCGGGCAGCCGCCCCGCCAGTTCGCGCACCGCCTCCGGGCCGACGGTCGAGGTGTCGATCCAGTGCACGCCGGACCGCAGGGCCGGCAGCACGTCCTCGGAGACGGCCCGCAGGGCCGCCGGGTCGGCCAGCATCGTGATGACGAGGTCCGCCCCGCGGACCGCCTCGGCGGGCGTGTCGGCGACCGCCGCACCGGCCTCCGCCAGTGGCCGCGTCCTGCCCGGCGTCCGGTTCCACACCGTCAGCCCGTGTCCCCTGTCCAACAGGTGACGGGCCATCGGGGCGCCCATGTTCCCGAGGCCGAGGAAGGCGATCTTCTGCGCTGTGTCCATCTGCTCCATGCCTCGAAGCTAGGTCCGGCCCGGCCATGCGACAAGCGAATGTCTAGCATGGCCCTCATGCCCACTCCGCATGGATCGCCCGGATCGCCCAGATCACATGGCTCGCACGGCTTGTACGAGGTCTTCCTCCGCGTGGCCCGCCTGGCCTCCTTCACCGCCGCGGCCCGGTCCCTGGGCTACACCCAGTCCGCGGTCTCCCGGCAGATCCAGACCCTGGAGGACGAGTGGGGCACCCCGCTCTTCGACCGGCTGCCGCGCGGGGTCCGGCTCACCGAGGCCGGCGGGACCCTGCTCCCGCACGCCGAGGCCGTCGGCGAACGGCTGCGTGCCGCCCGCGCCGAGCTCGACGCGCTGCGCACCCTCGGCGCGGGCCGGCTGCGGATCGGCGCCTTCGCCACCGCCGACGCCGCGCTGCTGCCGCGCACGCTGGCCGCCTTCCGGGCCCGCCACCCCGCCGTCGAGGTCAGCCGCACCGAGGGACTCTCCGCCCGGCACCTGGCCCTCCTCGCCTCCGGTGACCTCGACGTAGCCGTCGTGGCCGACACCTCCGGGGAACCGCCCCGCGGCTGCACCCCGCACCACCTGCTCGACGAGCGGATGTACGTGGCCCTGCCGCTCGGTCACCGCTTCGCGGGCCGCGCCGACCTGCGGCTGGCCGAGCTCGCGGACGAGGAGTGGATCACGGGCGGCGCCCGCCCCGAGGACACGCTGATGCGCTCCGCGCTCGCCTCGGGCTTCCGCCCGCGCGCCGGTCTCTTCGCCGCCGACTGGATCGCCAAGCAGGGCTTCGTCGCCGCCGGACTCGGCGTCACCCTGGTGCCGGCGCTCGCCGCCTCCTCCGCGCGGGCCGACCTCGTACTCGTCCCGCTGCATCCGCGGGACACCCCGCGCCGCCAGGTCTACGCCGCCACCCCGCACGGGATCGCCCCCTCCCCGGCCGCCACGGCCTTCCTGACCCTGCTGAGGGAGACCGCCGCCGGGCTGGCATCCTGAGCCGGGTGAAGATCGCCGCAGCGCAGCTGACCTGCATACCCGCCGATGTCCCCGCCAACGCCGCCCGGGCCGCCGCCCTCGCCGTCTCGGCCCGGGAGCAGGGCGCGGAGCTGGTCGTGTTCCCCGAGTTCACGCTGACCGGGTACGAGTTGGCGGCGCTGGCCGCCGACCCGGGGCTGTGGACCGGCGCGGACGACCCCCGGCTGGACCCGCTGCGCTCCGCCGGGATCGCCACCGCGGTCAACGTCGCCCTGCCCACCGGCGGCCCGCGCCCCGCCATCGCGACTCTGGTGCACGACGCGAACGGCGCGCACGTGACCACGTACGCGAAGCAGCACCTGTACCGGCACGAGCAGGACGTCTTCCAGCCGGGCGAGGGTGACGGGCGCTTCGAGCTCGGCGGGGTCCGCTTCTCCTTGGGCGTCTGCTACGACAACCACTTCCCCGAGCTGCACGGCCGGGCCGCGGCCGACGGCTGCCGGGTGCACCTGGCGAGCTCCCTGTACGGGACGGGCGACGGCATCCACGAGCGCGCCACCGTCCACCCGGGAATCGCGAAGGAGCACGGCCTGTACGTGGTCCTCGCCAACCACGTCGGCCCGGCGGGCCCGTGGACCGGCTGCGGCGGCGCGGCCGTGTGGGCCCCGGGCGGGGAGCTGCTGGCCGAGGCGGACGACCGTACGCCGTCCGTGGTGACCGTCGATGTGATGAGCTGATCGGTATGAGTACCTTCGCCTTCGACACGATCACGGTTCCGGAACACCTGCACGGCTACCCGGGGGTGGCCTACGGCGGCTACGTGGCGGGACTGTTGGCCGGCCGCAGCGCCGCGGAGACGGTACGGGTGGACTTCCGGCGGCCCGTGCCCACCGAGACGCCGGTCCGGCTCGCCGGAACGCCCGAGGGCGGCTGCGCGCTGACCGACGGGGAGCTGCTGCTGGCCGCGGCGACCCCCACCGCGTTCGAGGTTACGGACACCCCCGGGGCACCCTCGTGGGAGCGGGCGTCGGCGGCGGCCGAGGCCTACCGGGCGGCCCCGCCGGACGGGCAGGTCGACTGCTTCGGCTGCGGCCTGGACCGGACGCCCGCCACCGGGCTGCGCCTGCACTGCGGAGTGGTCCCGGGCCGCGAGATGGTGGCCACCGCCTGGACCCCCGGCCGGGAGCTGGGCGGAGCGGACGGGCTGCTGCCGGCCGAGCTGGTGTGGGGCGCCCTGGACTGTCCCGGGAACGCCGCCGGGCGGCTGCTCGACGACCGTCCGGCCGGGGCGGTCACGGCCGCGCTGACCGCCCGGCTGCTGCGACCGGTACGGGTGGGCGAGGGGCTGGTCTCGTACGCCTGGCTGCTGTCCGGCTCGGGCCGCAAGTACACGGTGGGCACGGCCCTGGCGACCGCCGACGGAGAGCTGTGCGCGGTCGGCGAGGCCCTGTGGGTGCAGCCGCGCGGCTGACCGCCCGGGCTACGCCATGACGGGGAGGAGGTTCTTCGCGCCCCACTGGCCCAGGGCTTCCAGCGCGGTGTTCAGCCCCTGGCCCAGCGGGGTCAGGGAGTACTCGACGCGCGGCGGAACCTCCTCGTACACCTCGCGGTGGACGATGCCGTCCATCTCCATCTCCCGCAGCTGGGCGGCGAGCACCTTCTCGGAGACGCCGGGGACGAGCCTGCGCAGTTCACCGAAACGGCGCGGGCACTGGTCCAGCTCCCACAGGATCGACACCTTCCATTTGCCGTCGATCACGGACATGGCCGCGGCGATCCCGCAGTGATCGGCACCCGGCCTTTGTGTCATCGCCATCGCACACCCCTCCCACCTGCTCGCTCACCTTGGGGTAACCACCCACTCCAAAGTGCGTACTTGAGCGCCTCACGGCGTGCCACCAGGCTAAACGTCATGACCGACAACGCACCGAAGAACCCGCTCACCCTGCTCGGACTCGGCGACATGGGCACCGCCCTGGCCCGTACCTGGCTCGCCGCCGGGCACGCCCTCACCGTCTGGAACCGCACCACCGCCAAGGCCGAGACCCTCGCCGCCGAAGGGGCCGTGGCCGCCGCGAGCCCCGCCGAGGCGGT
This sequence comes from Streptomyces sp. NPDC059874, assembly GCF_042731135.1. NCBI lineage: Bacteria > Bacillati > Actinomycetota > Actinomycetes > Kitasatosporales > Streptomycetaceae > Streptomyces > Streptomyces sp. NPDC059874. Next base: position 5,154 of record NZ_JBHWJY010000130.1, on the reverse strand, counting down.
GGCCGCGAGCCGGCTCGTCGTGCTCTGCCTGCTCGACGACGCCTCCATCGACTCGGCCCTGGAGGGGGTCGACCTGACCGGCAAGGACCTGGTCAACCTCACCACCGGCACCCCGGCCGAGGGACGCGCACGGGCCGCCTGGGCCGAGGAGCGCGGGGCCCGGTTCGTGGACGGCGGGATCATGGCCACGCCCACGATGATCGGCGTCCCCGAGGCCGGGGGGTACGTCTTCTACAGCGGCTCCCGCGGGCTCTTCGACACCCACCGGGAGGTTCTGGAGGTCCCGGCCGGCGCCCGCTTCGTCGGGGAGGACCCCGGTCACGCCGCGCTGCACGACGTGGCGCTGCTCAGCGCGATGTGGGGGATGTTCGCCGGCATCTCGCAGGCCTACGCGCTCATCGAGGGCGAGGACATCGCCCCGAAGGACCTGTCCCCGCTGCTGTCCGAGTGGCTCGGCGCGATGGGCTTCTTCGTCGGCAACGCCGCCGAGCGGCTGACCTCGCGGGACTTCACCACCGGGGTGGTGTCCAACCTGGCCATGCAGGTCGCGGGCAGCGGCACCATGCTGCGCACCGCCGAGGAGCAGGGGGTCAGTGCCGAGCTGGTCTCGCCGTACGTGGAGCTGATGCGCCGCCGGCTGACCTCGGACCCGGCCGCCCACGGCGGCGAGGACACGGTGGGGGCGATCACCCTGCTGAAGCGCTAGCGCCGCGACCCGGTGAACCTTTCCGGTCACAGCGCTGGCTACGAGTAGGCGGGCGGGGGCGGGCCGAAGCCGGTGGGCGCGCCGGCGGCCGGGGCCTCGGAGGGCTCCTCGTCGACGCGCATCAGGTCCCGCACCATGAGCGTGGCGCCCGCCACCGCGCCCGGCATCAGGAACACCGCGACCAGCGGCACCAGGAACGCCAGCACCAGCGGCACCCCGAAGCCCAGGACCAGCAGCCGCCGCGAGCGCAGCAGCGCCAGCCGCTCGGGCAGTTCCACCTTGCGGCGCTGGAGGGCGACGGCGGTGAGCTCCTGGGTCAGGAAGTAACCGGAGACGCAGAAGCCGAGCGCGGGGACCACGGTCTGCCCGATCACCGGGATGAAACCGAGGGCGAAGAGCAGCAGCCCATACACGACGACCCGGCCGAGCACCTTCAGACTGTCCCGGGCCGAGACCCACAGCTCCAGCCAGAGCGGCAGCCCGGACTCCGGGGCGTCTCCGCCCTCGCTGCGGTCGACCTGCTCGGAGAGCGATTCGTAGAACGGCTGGCCGATCAGCAGGGTCACCGCGGTGAAGGTGATGACCGCGAGGAAGAGCCCGAGGCAGTAGACCAGGGCGGTCAGGAATCCCCGGAAGAAGCCGAGCCAGGGCGAGCCCCAGTCGTCGGCGAAGGGGGTGGCCCAGGCCGTGAAGTCGTCCGCGCCGTAGCCGAGCCCGATCAGCGCGCCGGCGTACAGGACGAGCGAGACCAGGCCGGGCAGCAGCCCGAAGCCCAGCCACCGGCCGTGTCGCAGCACCCATCGCTGTCCGGCCAGCAGATACCGGAAGCCCCCCGCAAGATCACGCATGGGGGCAGTTTAGGGGGCCCCGAACACGGCGAAGGCCGCACCCCGGCGGGGTGCGGCCTTCGGCGAGCGGGTGCCGGATCAGACGGCGAGCTCGACGGTGATGTTGCCGCGGGTCGCCTTGGAGTACGGGCAGACCTCGTGGGCCTTCTCGATGAGGTCCTTGGCGGTGGCGGCGTCCACGTTCGGGATCACGGCGGAGATCTTGACGATCAGACCGAAGCCCTCGTCGTTCTTGCCGATGCCGACCTCGGCGGTGACGGTGGAGCCGGAGATGTCGGCGTTCACGTTCTTCGCGACGACGCCCAGGGCGCCCTGGAAGCAGGCGCTGTAGCCGGCGGCGAACAGCTGCTCCGGGTTGGTGCCGGCGCCGCTGCCGCCGAGCTCCTTCGGCGGGTTCACGACGACGTCGAGCTGGCCGTCGTTGGTGGCGACGCGGCCGTCACGGCCGTTCTCGGCGGTGGCGACAGCGGTGTACGCGACGTCGGACTGCTGGATGGACATGTAAGAAGATCCTCCTGGTAATCGTCGCGACTCGCGCCCACGGTCACAACGGTGTGCAAAGAGACTAACCGGTGAAAGAAACGATCATCTTTCCGGTGTTCTCGCCGCGGAGCATCCCGAGGAACGCGGAGGTCGCGTTCTCCACGCCCTCGACGACGGTCTCGTCGTACCGCAGCTCCCCGGAACGCAGCCATCCGGCGACGTCCTGGACGAACTGCTGCTGCAGGCCGGCGTGGTCGTTGACGAGGATGCCCTGCAGGCGCAGCCGCTTGCCGATGACCTGCATCAGGTTGCGCGGGCCGGGGGCGGCCTCGGTCTCGTTGTAGCCGGCTATCGCGCCGCACAGGGTGGCCCGGCCGTTCACGTTCATCGAGGAGATCGCGGCCTCCAGGTGGTCGCCGCCGACGTTGTCGAAGTAGACGTCGACGCCCTCGGGGGCGTTCGCGGGGAGCTGCTCGGCGACGGGGCCGTTCTTGTAGTTGAAGGCGGCGTCGAAGCCGTACTTCTCCGTGAGGTGCGTCACCTTCTCGTCCGAACCGGCGGAGCCGATCACCCGGGAGGCGCCCTTGATCTTGGCGAACTGGCCGACGAGGCTGCCGACCGCACCGGCCGCGCCGGAGACGAAGACGGAGTCGCCCTCCTTGAAGGAGGCGACCTCGAAGAGGCCGGCGTAGGCGGTCAGGCCCGGCATGCCGAGCACGCCCAGGTAGGCGGAGAGCGGGGCGAGCGAGGCGTCCACCTTGGTGGCGTGCTGCGCGTCGAGCTCCGCGTACTCGCGCCAGCCCAGCATGTGCAGGACGTGGTCGCCCACGGCAAAGCCCTCGGCGGAGGAGGCGACGACCTCGCCGACCGCACCGCCCTGCATCGGCTCGTCGAGCCGGAAGGGCGGGATGTACGACTTCACGTCGTTCATCCGGCCGCGCATGTACGGGTCCACGGACATGTGGAGGTTGCGCACGAGGATCCGGCCGGCGGCGGGCTCGGCCGACACGGGCACCTCGCGCAGGGCGAAGTCCTCGGCGACGGGCCAGCCCTGCGGGCGACGGACGAGGTGCCACTCGCGGCTCACGGCGGGAATCTCAGACATGCGGCGCTCCTGGTAAGAACGGAATTGCTTCACTAGGTGAAACAACCATGCGCCTGGATATTTCATGTTGTCAAGTAAGTGGGTACTCTGGATCCATGCCCAGTCGTCGCACAGACCCAGTGACCATCGAGGTCGTCGAGCTCATCGGCGATGTCGTGGCCCGCTACCACACGGAGTACGAGCACGCGGCCGCCAGCCACCAGCTGACCGGCGCGCAGGCCAAGGTGCTCACCATGCTCGCCCTGGAGCCGATGCCGATGCGCCGCATCGCGCAGAAGCTGCGCTGCGAGCCTTCGAACGTGACGGGGATCGTGGACCGGCTGGAGACCCGCGGCCTGGTCGAGCGCCACCCGGACCCGGCCGACCGTCGGGTCAAGCTGGCCGCCCCCACCGAGGAGGGCCGGCAGACCTCGGAGCGGCTGCGCGAGTCGCTGGACTTCGCGCGCGAGCCGCTGGCCGGTCTGTCCCCGGCGGAGCGGGCGGTGCTGCGAGACCTGCTCAAGCGAATGCTGGGCTGATCACACGCGGCTCAGAACCAGCCGCAGAACAGCCAGCAGTCCTCCGTGGGGGTGGGGGTGGGCTTCGGCGGCACCACGGGCGGCGACTGCGGGCCGCCGGAGGCACTCTGCGAGGGCTGCCCCGATGTCGTCGGCTTTGCGGAGCCCCGAGGGCCGGGGGTACCGGACGCCGATCCCGACATCGCGGGCGCGGGGGCGGACGACGCGGGCGCCGGTCGCGTGACACCCCCTGAAGACGCCCCGGCACCGCCGGTCTTCGTGGGCCCGGCGGCGACCTTCGCGGTGGCCTTCCCGCCCGGACCCGAGGGCGCGCCGGACGTCGGCAGGTCCGGCAGCGGGGCGGGCTGCTGCGGGCCGTCGTCGGTCAGCACCACCGTGGAGGCACGGTCGCTGCGCTCCCCGTCCGCGGCCATCCGGACCGCCGCCAGCGAGACCCCGGTGGCGAGCAGCACCCCGAGCGCGATGCTCAGCGTCGTACGGCGGCGCTTGCGGGTCGCGGCCCGGCGGCGCGCACCGGCCCTGCGCTCGTTCGGGGCGGACAGGGTGACGAGCGAGTCGGCGTACACGTCGGCCAGCGCGGTCGGCGCCGGTGGAACGGGCGGCACCGCGGAGCCGGGCACATCGGCATACCCCGGGGCCCCGGCGGCGGGCGGGGCGGCGGTCAGGTACTCGGCCGGGGTTCCGCACCCCGCGCAGGCCAGTGCGCCGTTGAGGTGCCTCCGGCAGGCGTGGCAGTAGTTCATGGCGCCCGCAGGCTACGTGGTGATCGGCTACATCCGGATCCCGGGAACGTAAGGATCCTGTGTGGAATCGTTACCGGCATGACAACCTTCGGCCCCGCCGCCTTCCAGTTGGTACTTCTCCGGCGGATGGCGGACTTCCAGCCGGAGCTCGCCGACGAGGCCCGCCGCCGGCTCGGCGCCTCCCTCGCCGACCAGCGCGAGGCGAACAAGCGCTGGCAGGCCATGGTCCGTTCACCCCGCTCCCGAGGCGCCCTGGCCCGGTACCGCTCCGTGCTGGGCCCGCCGGAGTCCGCCGAACGTCGCACGATCGGCGATCTGGAGTGCGAGGCCCTGCTGTGGCCGGTCCCGCTCTGGCCCGACCTCCGCTTCGAGGTGCTGGCCGCGCCGGACGGGGCGGTGTGGAACGACTGGCTGGTACGGGCCCCGGGCGCGCCCGGGCCCGTACTGGATTCGCCCGAGGACCTGCGGCCCTGGTCGGCCACGGTGGACGAGGTGGCGCGGGCGTTCGCCCCGGTACGGCCGATGGAAGGCACCGCGCCGACCCGCTGGCGCCTCGCCTTCGAGGCACTGGGCAGGCCGTGCGTGGCGGAGTTCACGTACGGCCTGCTCCAGCGGACCTCCCTCGACCAGGGCTAGGCCCTAGGGCCTGTCGTCACATTCCCGTCTGCCCCGCGACGTCTGGCACGCACTCTCGCCGCACCGGGCGAAAGCCCAAGTACGTCCAGTACGAGGGCTTCCGCCCGGCACGCCG
>NZ_JBHWJY010000129.1:0-15655 GCF_042731135.1 Streptomyces sp. NPDC059874 | reverse complement strand
CGCGTGGGAAACCACGCGGGCGACGCCCCTCTCGCGTCAGCCGGCGGTGGCTACGGGGCCGGGGGCCGCGCCGCGGCCTTGAGGGCCTCTTCGAGCGCCTGGTCCGCCGGGACCCGGATGTCGGGGACGACGCCCACGCCCTCCCAGTTGGTACCGGTGACGGTGTTGATGCTCCGCGCGGTCGGCACCGTCACGAGGACGTGCTCGGCGACCGCGTGCCGGGACGTCGGGTGGGCACCGCCGCGGGTGGTCGCGCCCACGACCACGGCTCGGCCGTGCGCCTGCAGGGTGTACGCCACGTCCTCGCCCCCGGAGAACGTGGCCTCGCTCGTGAGCACGTAGACCGGGCGGTCCGCGTAACGCGGCCCGGGCAGGTGAGCGGAGGTCCAGAACTGGCGGGTCGTGTTGGGGACCCGGTCGTAGATGTCGTTCAGGTGCACCTGGTCGTCGCCGAAGAAGTGGCTGCACCACAGCGCCGCCCCCTCCGGCGATCCGCCGCGGCACGCCCGCAGGTCCAGGACGAGCGCGGAGCTGTGCGCGACCAGCTGCATGGCCGCGCCGATCGCGCTCGCGCCCTCGATGGCGGTCGCGATGAGCCGGAGGTCGATGAGTCCGACGTTCCCTTCGAGGCGCTCGACGCGGTGGATCCCCTGGTTCTCCGCCCTGAGCAGCGCGAGGAACGCGGCATGCCCCCCGTCGTCGTCCGCCGGCGCCGGCGACTGCGGCTCGTCCGTCCAGAGCAGCCGCAGGTGCTTGTCCGGGCACACCTCCTGGAAGTGCGCCGTCACCGTCTCGCACAGCACCGGGCCGTCCAGACCTTCGTACGCACCCGCGGCGAGGCGGGCCCGAATCTCGGCCTCGACGACGGCGGCCTTCTCGGGGAAGACGTAGCCCGTGGTGATCCGCTCCAGGGCCTGTTCGACTATGTGTTCGTTTGTCGGCATGGCGGATCACGCTAGTCGGTCAACACCCCGATGACCAGCGACTTTTGCCGTGTTCAGGACTTGGTGGGCACCAGGTCGAAGTGGTCCCGCTGGTACTGGAAGAGGAGGCAGTCGTCGCCCTTCTCGCAACCGCTCAGGTGCGGCTTGTCGGCCGGGAGGTTGTAGTACGAGCCGGCAGGGTACTGGACGCGCTTTCCGTCGATCTCCGCGTAAAAAGTGCCCTTGAGTACGACGGTGGGGAGGTCTCGCTTGTGGAAATGCTCCGGGTTGTCTTTCCCCGCCGGGAAGGAAACGAACGCTTCGTAGGCGCCGCTCCCGGCGAGATCGCCCCGCACGTTCGCGTACTTCACCCCGCCGGAGTTCGGGAGTTCCGTCCATGTGCGGCCGGACGCGGGAAAGGAAAGGAACTCGGACGGGGACGCCGAGGTGGTGGTGCCCTTGCCGCCCAGGCCGTCCTTGCCGTCCTTGCCGTCCTTCGCCTCCGCGGCGGACGAGCAGGACGCAAGCAAGGCAACCGAAGCCATGGCAGCCGCGACCGCGGACATCTTCCTCACCTTGCCGTGCATGATGTCTCCTTGTGTCTTGGGTTCAATTCGATCCCCGTATTACGGCGAGCGCCGATCACGCCCTTATCGTTCCTTCCTCCCCGGTTGTCGGCAATGACGACTTTGTTGCAGATCCGGACGCGGCGCGGTGACGTGATCATGATCGGCTAGGGTGGCGGGCGCGAAATCAAAGCGCCTTCGGGGGAACGAACTTGACCACTCGGCAGGGCCCGGGCGCGGTGCGCTCGGCCGTCTTCAGTCCCGTCACACTCGCCGTCGCACTCACCGGCCCGACCCGGCCGGGACGCGTCGAGGACCCGGTCATCGGCCGGATGCAGAGTCTGCGCACCGGGCTCGGCCTGCTGGCCACGCTGTGGCTGCTGTTCGCCTACCCCTTGCGCACGGGGCGCCAGGACTTCGTCCTCGGCAAGTTGCAGGACCTCCTGATCGGCTGCGGCATCGTGCTGCTCGCCGGGACCGTCGGCGTGGCCGCCTTCATCATCGGCGCCCGGGCCCCGCTGGGCCGCATGTACGCGTCCCGACTGGCCTGGCCGCTGCGCGCGCTGGGCGCGATACCGCTGGGAGCGGGCGTGGCCTGGCTGATGCTGGCCTTCCTGCGCGGCGACATCCCGGTCGGGGCGTGGCTGGGCGGCCACGACATCACGTTCGGCCTGTTCGGGGCGACCGCCGGCACGATGATCAGCGGCCTCGTCTTCGCGCTGCTGCTCATCGTGGGGGGTGTGCTGTGCGCCGCCGTCTTCGTCGCCGCGCTGTGCTTCACCCTGTTCGCCACCGTCTCGGGCCTCAACTCCTCCTTCCGCACGGCCGATGTGCACGAGCTGCTGCCCGCGCTGATCTCGCCGCTCCTCGTCTGGTCGCTCGCCGTGCTCCAGATGTTCGACGACGCCGATGTCGCCGCACCGGCGGACGTACTCACCGTCTTCCTCCTCGGCGGCCCCCTGTCGGTGACGGCCCTGTCCGTGTGGGAAGTGCGGCGCCTGCGGAACCTGTACGGAATCACCTTCCGCTCCGCGCTGGGGCGCTGAGCGGAGTTTGTCGGCCGGCCGGCAGGTACGACTAGTCGAGCGGGAGCTGGAGGAACCGGCTCAGGAACCGGCCCGGCCACGAGTACAGCGCGCCGCAGAACGTCAGGTTCCGGGTGTAGGCAGCCTCCAGCAGGATCGCCAGGCCGATGTCCATGCCGTCCGCCCGTCCCTGCCACGCGCCCGTGATGCGGCGGGGGAGGTGCCACTCCGAGCGGGTCGTCGTCACGGACGCGCCCTCGCGCCGCAGCTCGTGCCTCAGTCGCCCGCCGACGGACAAGTACCGGTACGACCGTCCGGCGACCTCGATCCGCAAGGCGCGGCCGTGCGGGGTCACGGCCAGGCTCCGCCGCTTCACCTTGGCCGGCCAGCCGTCGGTGTGCAGGTCCATGTCGGCCAGGCGCGGCTTGCCGCGGAAGGCGTTGCCCCGGAAGATCATGGACGGGATGCCCTGGCCCACGACTTCGGCGGCGTAGTACGTGTCGTCGTACAGGGACTCCACCGGGTAGCGCAGTTCCACCGGATCGAAGCCGTCCACGATCCCGGCCCACATGTGTGTCGCCATCCTCCCTGCGTACCCGTGGACTCCACCCGTGTAAGTCAGCTCGAACCGCCCCGTGCTCATGCGTTTCTCCTCTGTGCCGGAACGCCGCCCCCGGGGCCGTGGTGGACGCTCGGACGACCGGCTCCGGCAGCGGCGGCCGAGGGGGAGGCGCTCGGCTCGGGCCTGGGATAGCAGGGGGAGTTGACGGTGATGTAGGCGATGCCCTCGCCGGTGTCCGCATTCGTGATGCCGATGCCGCCGGCCATCGAGAAGTCGTCCGACTCGGTACGCAGGTGGATGTCGGGGTTCGGCTTGGTCCAGTCGCCCGCCCCGTCCTTGCCCTGGAACGTGTAGCCCTGCTCGACCCAGGCGTCCCGGACTTGGCGGAGGAGGTCCTTCGCGGCGGAGCCGGGCACGTCCGTCAGCCGGTAGCGGAGGGACACCTGGGCCCGCTTGGTCGTCCCGAACTCGGAGATGCAGGCCCCCGGACCGTGGAATCCCATCCGCTCCAAGGTGGGCCGCGGCGACAGCCCGGCCACCGCCTGCCGGAAGATCTCCTCGGCACGCGATACGGCCTGCTGCTCGTTCAGCGACTGCTCCTGCCTCGCGCAGGCCGTCGTCGTTCCGATCAGCGCGAGGAGCGCTCCCGATGCCACAACTCTTCGGAGGTTCATGCCTTCTTCCCTGTCACTGCGTCGACCCCTCACACCGTAGAAGAGATCGAATGACGGGACGTGAGTACGGATGCTCACTTCGGGAGCCGCCACGCCAGGCTGTGGTCGGTCACACCCCTGGGACCCCGGACCCGGGTGGAACCCCGGCGGCGGCGCGCATCGTTGTGTACCGGTCCTGGGCCGACAGGACGTCGTCCGCGTACCGCGCGGCCCACGCGCCCATCGCGCGGATCGGGTCCAGCAGGGCCGTCCCGGCCTCGGTCAGGGCGTAGTCCACCCGCGGCGGGGCCTCCGCATAGGCCCGGCGCTCCACCAGGCCGTTGAACTCCAGCCGGCGCAACGCGTCGTTGAGCACCTTCGGGCCGATCCCGCCGATCCGGTCCAGCAAGGAGCGCGGCCGCATCGGGCCGCCCTCGCCGAGGACGAAGACGACCACACTGTCCCAGCGGTTCGCGACCACCTCGAAGGCGACCCGCGCCCGGCAGTCCGCTGCGAACCCGTCTCCTCCGAGGCCCGCTTCCAGGTCCCGTTCCGCATCCATGGCACCCATCGTGCATCCGCGATGCACACCGATCGGTGTGCATCGGCCCGCCTAGCGTCAAAACCGGCAACGAACACCTGACTTGGACGGAGCGCAGGCATGCGCATGGGAATTCTCGGCACCGGATCGATGGCCGTGGCGCTCGGCGGCGCGTGGGTGCGGGCCGGGCACGACGTACGGGTCGGCGGGCGGGACACCGCCGCGGCCGAGCGGACCGCCCGGCGGATCGGGGCCGCCGGCCACGGCACCCTCGCCGAGGCCGCCGCACACGGCGAGGCCGTACTGGCCGCCGTACCGGCCGGCGCGGCGCTCGAGCTGGTCACACGGGTGGCGCCCGCCCTAGCCGGGCGGGTCCTGCTCGACTGCACCGTCCCCATGGAGCCGGGAGACGACGGCCCCGTACTCAACGGCCACGGCGCCCGGAAGCTGGCGGCGGCCGCCCCCGAGGCCCATGTCGTCAAGGTCTTCGGCCTCGTCCACGAGAGCATCTGGACCCTGGACCGTCCCGCGTTCGAGGGGACTCCCCTTGCCGTGCCCTTCTGCGCGGACGCCCCCGAGGCCGTACGGGTCACCTCGGCGCTGATCGCGAGCATGGGCTGCACGCCGCTCCCCTGCGGTGGGCTCTCCCGGGCCGGGCTGTTGGAGGCCGCCGCCGTTTTCGCGATCGGCGTGTGGTGGTCGGGCGGCGAAGTGCGCCCCGCCTTCCCGTCCCCGGCCCTCGCCCCGGGCGCGGTGGACGACGACGAATCTCACGCACCCTGATCGGCGCGGATCAGCCGGTCGTGGAAACGAGCCGCTCCGCGACCTCCCGGGCGCGGTGGGCCGGCGCCGGGCCCGGGTCGAGCGCGGCCACCACCGTCGCGCCCTCGACCAGGATCAGGAGTTGGTCCGCGAGGTCCGGGCGGTCCGGCCCGGCCAACTCGGCCAGCAGGGACCGCAGCTCCGCCTTGTGGCGGCGTACGACGGCCGGCACCGGGGCCGGACCGGCGCCCAGCTCCCCGTACGCGTTCAGGAACGCGCAGCCCCGGAAGCCCGGCTCCGAGAACCACCCCGCCAGCCAGTCGAAGACGGCGAGGACCGGCTCCGGGGCACCGGTCACGGCCTCGCGCAGGCTGCCCATCCAGCGCTGGTCGCGGCGCTCCAGGTAGGCCGTGGTCAGGGCTTCCTTCGCGGGGAAGACCCGGTACAGCCGCTTGAGGGGGACCCCGGACTCGGCGCGGATGCGGTCCATGCCGACGGCCTGGATGCCCTCGGCGTAGAACAGCTTCTCCGCCGCGTCGAGCAGTCGGGTGCGGGCCTCTTCGTCGTCCATACGGGCAGGGTAGACCAGATTCCCTTGCGGGGAGAACGCTCGTTCTCTAGGGTGGAGAACGCACGTTCTCGCCCACGTCCGTCGAGAGGGTCACACCATCATGACCGCCGTACGCCCGCCCCTGCCGCCCTTCACCGAGGAGTCCGCGCGCGCCAAGGTCCAGGCCGCCGAGGACGCCTGGAACAGCCGCGACCCCGAGCGCGTCTCCCTCGCGTACACCGAGGACTCGGCCTGGCGGAACCGCGACCGATTCCTCACCGGCCGCGCCGAGATCCGCGAGTTCCTCACCGACAAGTGGGAGCGCGAGCTCGGCTACCGGCTGCGCAAGGAGCTGTGGGCGTACACCGGCAACCGGATCTCCGTCCGCTTCGAGTACGAGTGGCACGACGCGGCCGGCCAGTGGTACCGCAGCCACGGCAACGAGCAGTGGGAGTTCACCGACGACGGCCTGATGAGCCGCCGGGAAGCCAGCATCAACGACGTCCCGATCACCCCCGAGGACCGCCGCCTCGGCTGAGCTCGGCACGACACCCCTAGCGGCGGCGCGCGATGACCTCCATGCACACCCGGTAGCGCTCGCTCACCGTGTAGTGCACGGGCTCGAAGTCGTACTTCTCCAGCAGGGCGTAGAGGCGACGGCGACTGAAGTTGTGGAAGTGTTCCAGCTCCCCCCAGTAGGGGTTCGCGTCGCCCGCGTCGAGCAGGCGCCAGGCCATGCAGTCGTAGTTGGGCATCGACGCGAAGATCACGCCGTCCTTCCGCAGCAGCCGGTGCGCGGCGACCAGGCCCTCGCCCGGGTACGGCATGTGCTCCAGTACGTCGGCGAGGCTGATCACGGAGTAGTGGCCGGGCGCGTCGAGGGTGGTGAGGTCGGCGCAGTGCGCGTCGACGCCGAGGGCGCGCAGCCCCGCGGCGGTCGAAGGCCGCAGGTCGAGACCGTGGGGCTCGAAGCCCCACTCCTCGGCGGTGAAGAGCAGCGACCCGTTGCCGAAGCCGACGTCGAGCCAGCGGCCTTCGGTGACGTAGCGGGCGACGCGCTCCACGATGCGCGCCGAGACGTAGCGGTTCTGCTCGAACGCGGCGCCCGGCTGCTGGTTCGGGTTGGTCGAGGAGAAGATCTCCGCGCAGGCCTCGTCCGTGAAGTAGCCGTCGGTGAAGACGTGTTGGCACGCGGCGCAGCGCATCCAGACCATGGTCGGCGCGATGACCGGCTTGTACAGCGGGTGCCCTGAGCAGTTGCCGGTGCGCAGCGCGGAGATGTCGGGTGCCGCGCAGAGCGGGCAGGCGTCGTACAGGAGACGTGACGGGTGGGGTGCGGGGGCGGTCGTGGCGACCGTGCTGACGGACATGTCCCGGAACGTACCGGTCGCTCCGGCTGCCAACACGACGGCGCGCGAGGCCTATCGGGTGGTCCGGCCGTCGGCGGGGGCCGCGTCCTACGCCGCGCCGTGGGCCCGCGTGATGAGGTCCGTGGCGACCTCCAGCGCGGCGAGCCGGGTCTCCTCCGGGTCGGCCTCCACGTGCTGGAGGAACATCATCCCGGCGTGCAGCGTGAACAGGGCGCTGACGCAGCGGACCTGGTCCGTCACGGGGCTCTCCTCCGTGCGCAGCAGCTCGATCAGGCGGAACAGCCTGGCCTTCACCGTCTCGCCGATGCTCAGCTCGCGCGTCGTCGCCTGGTTCTCGTGCATGAAGCGGTACAGCTCGGCGCCCGCCATCATCGCCTCGCTGTAGCGCCGCAGCACTTCCTTCTTGGTCTCCAGGGTGCGCGGCTGCGTCTCCGCCCACGCGATCAGCTCGTCGATGGGCCGCGTCGTGTCGTCGAACAGGCTGATGATGATGTCTTCCTTGGTCTTGAAGTGGTAGTACAGCGCCGCCTTCGTGACCTCCAGCCGCTCCGCGATCTCGCGCAGCGACGTCTTCTCGTAGCCCTGCTCGGCGAAGAGCTCCAGTGCTACGTCCTGGATGCGCTGGCGCGTGTCGCCACGGCGCCGCTGCGGACTGCTGCTGGACATGGCTCTCCTCAGAATTACTTACTTGACGCCCGGCAAGTTACGGGGCTACCTTCCCCAGTGTAATGAACTAGCCGGGCGGCAAGTAAGTGCCGGTGGACGAAGAAGTACCAGAAGAAGTACACGGGGAGTGGACATGGTGGACGTGGCGAAAACGGCCGAGGCCTCCGAGGGGGTGAAGCCGCGCAGCGTACGGGTCGTCCTCATGGCGCTCATGATCGCGATGCTGCTGGCCATGCTCGACAACATGATCATCGGCACCGCGATGCCCACGATCGTCGGCGAGCTCGGCGGTCTGGAGCACCTGTCCTGGGTGGTCACCGCGTACACCCTGGCCACCGCGGCCTCCACCCCCATCTGGGGCAAGATCGGCGACATGTACGGGCGGAAGGGCTCCTTCCTCACCTCGATCGTCATCTTCCTGATCGGCTCCGCACTCAGCGGCATGGCCCAGGACATGGGGCAGCTGATCGGCTTCCGCGCGATCCAGGGCCTCGGCGCCGGCGGTCTGATGGTCGGCGTCATGGCGATCATCGGCGACCTGATCCCGCCCCGCGAGCGCGGCAAGTACCAGGGCATGATGGCCGGCGTGATGGCCCTCGCCATGATCGGCGGCCCGCTGGTCGGCGGCACCATCACCGACCACATGGGCTGGCGCTGGTCCTTCTACATCAACCTGCCGCTCGGCGCGGTCGCGCTCGCGATGGTGACGGCGGTGCTGCACCTGCCGAAGCGCACGGAACAGGCGCGCCCCAAGATCGACTACCTCGGCGCGGCGCTGCTGACCATCGCCATCACCTCCACCGTGCTCGTCACCACCTGGGGTGGCACCGAGTACGCCTGGGGCTCCGGCGAGATCATCGGCCTCGTCGTCGTCGGCATCGTGTCCATCGCCGCCTTCCTGTACGCCGAGACCAAGGCCGCCGAGCCGGTCATGCCGCTGCACATCTTCCGCAGCCGCAACTTCACCCTGATGTCCGTGATCGGCTTCCTGGTCGGCTTCGCGATGTTCGGCGGCGTGCTCTACCTCCCGCTGTTCCAGCAGTCGGTGCAGGGCGCCTCCGCCACCAACTCGGGGCTGCTCCTGCTGCCCATGCTGCTCTCGATGATGGTCGTCTCACTGATCGCGGGCCGCGTCACCACCAACAGCGGCAAGTACAAGGTGTTCCCGATCGTCGGCGGCGCGCTCATGGTCGTCGGACTGTTCCTGCTCGCGACGATGGACACCGGCACCACCCGCCTGGTCTCCGGCGTGTACATGGCCGTCCTCGGCGCCGGACTCGGCTTCCTCATGCAGATCACCATGCTGGTCGCGCAGAACAGCGTCGACATGAAGGACATGGGCGTCGCGTCCTCCTCGGCGACCCTCTTCCGTACGCTCGGAGGCTCTTTCGGCGTCGCCCTGATGGGCTCCCTCTTCACCACCCGGGTCACGGACACCATGTCCGAGCGCCTGGGCCCGGAGGCCGCCGGAGCCGCGGGCTCCGCCCAACTCGACGCCGCGAGCCTGGCCAAGCTGCCGGAGGCCGTGCGCGAGGCCTACCAGCACGCGGTGGCGGCCGGTACGCACTCGGCGTTCCTGCTCGGCGCGGGCATCGCCGTACTGGGCTTCCTGGCGGCCTGGTTCGTCAAGGAGGTCCCGCTGCGGGGCGCCGGCCCGGCCCCGGCCGGCGGCGCGGACGAGAACGCGGAGGGCGGACCCGAGGGCGGCAAGGCCGCCCCGGCGCAGCAGGAGTCGCTCGCGCACTGACGAACGAACGAAGGCATTCGGCAGCCCGGCCCCGGTGGACGAACGGATCCACCGGGGCCGGGCTGTTGCTGCGTCACATCAGTACCGTCTGTCCCATTAACTGGATTTTATGGCCCATTTGGCTGGAACCTCCCCGCTGTGTGCGTCGTCCTGAACCACAGAACGCTCGCAAGGCGGATGGGGAGTGGACAGCATGGACAAGCAGGGCATCAGGGCCCGTCTCGCCGTCGCGGCCTCGGCCGTCGCGGTGGGGGCGACGGTCTGGGGAGTGGCGGCCTTCGTCGAATCGGGACACACGCCCCCGCAGCGGAACGTGTCGCCGGAGAAGGAAGCCGACGGCAAGGGTGATCAGGCGTCAGGGCAGCAGCAGGCGCAGGGGATACCCGAGTCCATAGCCCACGCGTCGGAAGGCGGCGCGAACGCGGTCAACATCACCATCGACGACGGCCCCGATCCCCGATGGACCCCGAAGGTGCTCGACGTACTCGCGAAGTACGACGTGAAGGCGACCTTCTGCATGATCGGACCGCAGGCCAAGGCCCACCCCGACCTCGTCAAGAAGGTCGTCGCGGCCGGCCACCGGCTCTGCGACCACACCATGGACCACGACACGACCATGGACAAGAAGCCCCTCGCCTACCAGGAACAGCAGATCCTGGAGGCGAAGAAGCTGATCGAGGAAGCCGCGGGCGGTGGCGCGAAGGTCGACTACTACCGGGCCCCCGGCGGCGCCTTCACCCCCGACAGCCGGCGCATCGCCGCCGCGAACGGGATGCGCCCGCTCGGCTGGAACGTCGACACCAAGGACTTCGAGAAGCCCGGCACGGCCGCCATCGTCGACGCGGTGAAGCGCGAGATGGGCAACGGGCCGACCGTGCTCTTCCACGACGGCGGAGGCAACCGCACGCAGACCGTCGAGGCGCTCGACCAGGTTCTGGCCTGGCTGAAGGAGCAGGGCAAGCCGACCGGCTTCCCGGTCCGCACGTCCTGACACGCCGTCCGGGGCGAACGGGTGAGGGTCGGCGATGCGGCCGGGCCCCGGGTGTTCCCTGGTCACGCGCGTACGAACGTACGCCCGACCGACCGCCCCCCACCACCCGGAGGCCCCCGTGACCATCGCCCCCGCCAAACTCTCCGACCCCGTGGTCGGCGCCCTCGTCAGCGCGATCAACGCGCACGACAAGGACGCCTTCCTCGCGCTCCTGACCGCCGACGCGACCATGTCCGACGACGGATCCGACCGCGACCTCGAACAGTGGATCGACAAGGAGATCTTCGACTCCGGCGGCCACATGGACGTCCAGACCGAGTCCGACGGCGGCCTCCGCCTCGTCGCGAACTTCCGCAACGACACCTGGGGCGAGATGCGCACCGCCTGGCGGTTCGTCATCGCCCCCGGCGGCGGAAAGATCAGCCGCTTCGAGACCGGCCAGGCCTGAGCCCGGAGGGCTAGAGCCCCCGCGCCACCTTCAGCACCGCCGCCGTCAGACGCTCGTTCTCCGGGGCCGTCCCGCCCGGGAAGCCGAAACGGCGGCGCGTGTACGCGTACGCGATCGACGTGTCCGGGTCGGCGTAGCCGAGCGCGCCCGCCGCGCCGCTGTGTCCGAAGGCCCGCGGACCCACCGTCGGTAGCTGCTTGAAGCCCAGCCCGAAGTGGTCCGGTTCCGAGGTCACGAGGTCCGGGCCCGGCGTGTGCAGCCGCGCGACCTCCGCCGCCGTCTCCGCCTCCAGCAGCGGAGCCCGGCCGTCCACCTCGCTGATCGCGGCCGCGTACATGGCCGCGATACCCCGCGCCGAACCGATGCCACCCGCCGACGCCGGACCGAGCTCCCGCGTCCTCGGGTGGTTGGCGTACGAGATCAGGTCCATCGGGGGTTCCCGGTGCGCGTTGAAGGCGACCGCCAGCAGCTCCGGCAGCGGCTCCGCCAGAGCCGAGGCCTGCTCCGGCGTCGGCAGCATCTCCAGCACCGGCTTCCAGCGGCCCTCCTCCGCGGCGGGCAGGCCCAGGTACAGGTCCAGCCCGTACGGGGCGCGCAGGCGCTCCTCGTAGACCTCCTGGATCGACCTGCCCGTCGCCCGCCGCACCACCTCGCCGGTCAGCGCGCCGATCACGAACGCGTGGTAGCCGTACCCCTTCCCGGGCTCCCAGAACGGCTTCTGCCCGGCCAGCCGCGCCGCGATCAGCGCGTCGTCCGCCATCTCCTCGTAGTCGAAGCCCTCGGCGGTGTTGATCAGCCCGGACTGGTGGCTGATCAGCCCGCGCAGCGTCAGCCGCTCCTTGCCGTCGCCGGTGAACTCCGGCCAGTCCGACGACACCGGGCGGTCCCACTCCAGTACGCCGTCCTGCACGAGCAGCGCCACCACCAGGTGCGCCGCACCCTTCGTGATCGAGTAGACCCCGCTCAGGGTGTCCCCGTCGGTGTCCTCGCCGGCCCACAGGTCGACCACGCGACGGCCCTCGTGGTGCACCGCGAGCTGCGCCTCGGGGGAGTGCGCCTCGAAGGCCACGAAGGCCTCGAACTCCTCCCGCACCGACTCCCAGCCCGCCGCCACCGTGCCGTTCACGCGTACACCCATCGGATCCCCCGTAGATCGCTCGACCGAAGCTGTTCGACATCCGCCAACGGAGCCCGGTCATGAGATATTCCGAGCTCCGAGCCGCGAGCGCCGCGCGCTCCCGTACGGGTGAAAGCGCGCCCGGCGTCGTTCCGGCCCGCCGCAGGGCCCCGTTGGACCGGGCATGAAGAGCACCCGCATCGCAGCACTCGCCCTCGCCACCGCCGCGGCGGCCCTCGCCCCCGCCCTCGGTCAGGCGGCCACCGCCGCCGAGGGGACCTCGTACCTCCAGGACCCGTCCGACGGCGAGAAGGCCATGAAGTCGATGTGGACCAAGGACGAGATGCACAAGGTGGAGGCGCAGTTCCGCTTCCACCCCGGCGTCCAGTACAAGACGGTCACCCGGCCAGGACCCGAGGCCGCCCCGGACTACGAGCGGCAGGTCGCCGACCCCAAGACCCTTGCCTGGCAGCCGAGTTACGAGTTCGCCTGGGGGGTGTCCGACTCGACGGTGGTCAAGAAGACGCTCACGACCAAGGAGGGCAGGCACCCGATCGTCGTGCACGCCGTCCTGCGACGCGCCGCGGACCGTACCAAGGCGGGGGAGGTGCACCAGGAGCTCACCGGGAAGCCGGCGACGGGGCGGTCGAAGGTCGCGGGCGGCAAGCGGATCGCGTGTGACACCGGCGAGTACACGGTGGAATGGTCCGTCACGCGCTCGGGCTACGGGACGCTCACGGGCACGCTGCGCTGGGACTCCAGCTGCGAGCAGTACCGGACCGCGTTCGCCCAGGACCACGGTCGGCAGCGCTGACGCAGTGGTGGTGGCCTGCCGCCCCGCGCACCTTGTGGGTGCTCGGCGGGCGACCGGGCCGCGGCCTCGGATCGAGTGCCGTCATGGCCATCCTGCCGCAGGGAGTGTGCCGGGGCAGGGGGAGAAGGTCCCGTTTCAAAGGGCCTTTCAGCGGTGCTTGGAGGCCTCGGCCGCCTTGGCGGCGATCTCCTCCAGGACGGCCTTCGGGTTGCCCGTGGGCTCCACGGCGCGTCCGATGTTGCGCTTGATGGTGTCGCTGACGGTCACCCAGGACGGGTCGTTCACCGGGTAGAGCTGGGCGCCGCGCAGCGCCGTCAGGAACTGCGTGTCGGTCTTGTCGATACCGCCGTTGCCCGCGGCGGCGCGCGAGGCGGAGGTGGTGGACGGCAGCAGGTGGTAGCGGCTGGCGAACTCCGACAGGTTCTTGTCCTGGTAGACGAAGTCCAGGAACTGGCCGATCGGCTTGCGGTTGCCGTTCTGCTTGAACGCCATCATCCAGTCGGCCACGCCGACCGTCGGCGGGGTCTCTCCGGAGCCGATGTTGTCCGAGACGGGCATCTCGATGGTGCCGACGCCGATGCCCTTGGCGCGCGCGTCGTGGTAGAGCGAGGGGTAGCCGTTGAGCATGCCGACCTCGCCGCGCAGGAACGCGGCGAAGGCGTCGGCGCGGTTGAGCTGGGAGGGCGGGGTGGGGCCGGTGAGGCCGTCCGCGATGAGGTTGTCCTTGACCCAACTCCAGGTCTTGATGTTCTGCTCGGAGGCCAGGCTGTAGTTGCCGCTGCTGTCGGCGTAGCCGCCGCCGTTGCTCAGCTCCCAGATCAGCGCCTCGGCGTGCGCCTCCTCCGGGCCCAGGGGCATGGCGTACGGGAACTTCACGTTCTTGTTCTTGAGCGCCTGCGCGGCGGCCTTGAGCTCGGCCCAGGTCTTGGGGGGCTTGACGCCGGCCGTTTTGAAGAGCCCCTCGTTGTAGAAGAGGAGGCGGCTGCTCGCCACGAACGGCAGACCGTAAAGCGTGCTTCCGATGGAGCCGGCCTCGGCGAGGGGCTGGAGGAAGTTCGCCTCGGCCGTGACGGAGAGCAGCTCGTCCGCGGAATAGAGCTTGCCCTGCGCGGCGAAGTCCGAGTAGGAGCCCATGAGGGCCATGTCCGGGGCCTTGCCGGCCTTGACCATGCGGGAGACCTCGCGGTCGATGTCGGCCCACGGCAGGAGCTTCACCTCGACCTTGATACCGGGGTGCGCGGCGGTGAAATCGGCCGTCACCTTGTCCCAGAAGGCCTTGGAACTCGTGGCCGGGGTGTCGCCGTATTCGGCGGCCACCAGGCGCAGGGTGCCCTCGCCGTCTGCGGCGTCCCCGGAGTCACCGCATCCGGCCAGAGGTATCAGCAGACCGAGTACGACCGCGATGGCGGGCGCGCCGGAAATTCTTCGTCGCACGGGTGTATTCCCCTGAATTTCTTTTGGATGAGGTGCTACTTATGGGTAACTCCGGGCTGGCGTGTCCCTCCATGGCCCGTTGGCCGGAATTCTCTCCCGAAGGGGGGTGGGTTGATTACATTGGGGCCGCACTTGTGGTCAATGCTCCAACTGCGGCTTTTCCGGCTGGTGTTTTCCGATATGTGATCGCCAATTCCGACGCGCGTAGACATGCCGAAAAGCCCGTTTCCTGTCTCGGAACGGGCTGGTGTGGTCCGGCGGTGTGAACTAGTCGGCGAAGTCGCCCGCGTACGGGTCCGGCTCGCCCGTCTCCGGGTTGCGACCCTCCTGCCAACGGCGCTGGGCCTTGCGCCAGTGCACGAAGCTGAGGTGGCCGCCGTCCCAGAAGGTGATGCTCACCGGACTCACGTCGAACTCGTCGGAGCAGAGCCGGTACAGGAATTCGGCCATGCCGTACGGGTACACGGCGAAGGAGTCGGCGGTGTGCCGCCCGCAGACCAGGACCGGCCAGCGGTCCGGGTCGGGGTCGGAGGTGAGCCAGCACAGGATGTCGGCGCCGCCGGTGACGCCCCAGGCGAGGATCGACTCCGGGTCCACGTCGAAAGCGGCCCGGCCGCCCCCGTCCTCCCAGGCCTGGCGGGCGTTGGCGGTCTCCTCCGCCATCTCCGCCGGAGCCCACTGGAGTCCGGGCTTGGGCAGCGGGAGCAGGATGCCGGCCTCGCCGTTGATGGAACCCGCGCCGAAGCGGCCCATGAACGCGACGAAATCGGCCGGGAACCGGGTACCCCAGGCCGCCTCGGCGGCCCGCCAGTCGATGTCCTCGTCGGCGCCGTGCGTCGCCGGCATGATCTGCTCCAGCGCCTTGACCCGCGCGTTCTCCGTCATGCCGCTCCCCTGAGACGCCCCAGCTCAACCGCCCCAACCTACCGCCGGGGCGGGGCCTCGCCTAGCCGCGCATGAGACGCCCGGATACGTCCACGTTCACCCTCGTTCCGACCAGCAGGCCCCATCCGGCCATCGCCCCGGCCTCGGCCTCCAGGACGTGCCGGGAGCGCAGCCGGGGCAGCCCGAGCCGGCCGGGGGGCATGGTGGTGACGGCGAGGACGCGGAGGTTCCGGTCGAGGTGGGCCACGTCGATCGCGAACCGCATCCGGAAGGTGTGCACGCTCGCGGCGGGGGTCAGCAACAGGGCGCCGTCGATCCCGTCCCGCCCCAGCAGCCCGCGGGTGCGGGCCTTGTAGGAGGCCGCCACCTCCAGGGGGACGCGGGTGGCGTCGCCGATGTGGAGGATGCCGGGGCCGTCGTGCCAGTTCGCCATGCGGGCCAGGGTAGGGGTGCGGGTGCCGCTGCGCGGGGCCTTCTCCCCGCCCCGCCCTTTCTCCGTTTCCCGGGGCTTCGCCCCGGACCCCATACGTGCGCTGCGCGCCCGTGCCCTCAAACGCCGGGCGGGCTGGAACATTTGAGGCGCGGGGTCTGGGGCGGAGCC
>NZ_JBHWJY010000128.1:0-15910 GCF_042731135.1 Streptomyces sp. NPDC059874 | reverse complement strand
AGGACGAGCGCGCAACCATGGCTCAGCAGCCGGGATGACCCTCAGTGCGCGAGGACGAGGAGACGCCCCGGAGGGACACCGCGGACCAACCCGAGCAGTCACGACCCCGCCCGGGGGACATACCCAGCCCCTCCGGCGTTTGAGGAGCGGGGTCTGGGGCGGAGCCCCAGCAGCAGCGCCCCGCCCGGGGGGCCGGCCGCAGGCCCGCCGCCAGCCCCGCGATCACCACCAGCAGGCCCAGCCACACCGCCGGACCCGGCACCCCGCTCCCCGCGCACACCCCCACCCCGGCCGCCGCGAGCGGCGCGACCCCGGTCAGCAGCCCGGCCCGGCCCGAGCCCACGGCGGCCACCGTGCGGTACCAGAGGAGGAAGGCCACGGCCGTCACCATGACGGCCAGGTACCCCGCGGCCGCCCACTGAGCCCCGGTCACCGACACGAGGTCCGCGGGGCGCTCGAACGCCGCCGCGAGCCCGGCGAACATCACCGCCCCCATCCACACCGCGTGCACCGACACCCCCCAGGCGCCGTGCCGGCCCAGCACCGGCACGGCGAGCAGCGTGAACCCGGCCTCGCAGGCCAGCGCGAGCGCCGCCCAGCCCACCCCGGCGGCGTCCGTGCGGCCCGTCCCCTCCACGAGCACGGCCCCCGCCACCACCACGGGAGCCGCGAGCAGCACCTGCCGGCTGGGCCGCCGCCCCTCCAGGAACGGGCCGAGCAGCCCCAGCAGGATCGGTACGGAGGCCACCGCGACGGCGATCACCGCCGGTTCGGCATGCGCGACCCCGCGTACGACCGCCACGTTGAACAGCACCAGCCCCGCCGCCGCGATCCCGGCCAGCCACAGCCACTCCCCGCCGCGCGGACGCAGGATCGGCACCCGCGCGGCCCGGGCGAGTGCGAGCAGGAGCAGCGCCGCGCCGGCGTACCGCACGGCCTGGACGGCGAAGAGCGGGGCGTCGACGAGGGAACGGGAGACGGTGACGCTGCTGCCGACCAGCGCCATCCCGGCGATACCGGGGGCCAGGTCCCGAAGGGCGGTGGATGGTGTTCTCATGGCGTCCAGCCTGGTCCCACAATGGTCCTGTGAGCAGGTCCAAAGAGAGCGGGACCCAGGGGTCCAAAACCGCGGCGGCCGAGGCCGGCAGCACCCGCGCCAACGGAGCCGCTCCGGCAGCCCCGGCAGGCCCGGCCGGGGCCACGGGGCCGGCGGGATCCGACTTCCTGCAGCTCGACATCGGCGAGGCCCCGCAGGGCTCCCGCACCGAGTGGCTCGCCGGACGGCTCCGCGCCGCCATCGCCGACGGCACCCTCCCGGTCGGCAGCAGGCTCCCCGCGTCCCGCGTGCTCGCCGCCGAGCTCCGCGTCTCCCGGGGGCTGGTCACCGAGGCCTACCAGCGGCTCGCCGAGACCGGCCAGGTCACCGGGCGCGGCCGGGGAGGCACCGTCGTGGTCGCCGCCCCGCCTCCGGCGGCCGCCCCCTCGGCGGCCCCGGAACGCGGAGGGCTCGTGGACGCCCTGCGCGCCGTACCCTGCCGCATCGACCTGTCGCCCGGGGTTCCCGACCTCACCGCCTTCCCGCGTACGGCCTGGCTGCAGGCCGAGCGCCGGGTGCTCGCCGCACTCACCCCGGCCGACTTCGGCTACGGGAACCCGCAGGGCGCCCCCGCGCTGCGGGCTGCCGTCGCCGGCTGGCTGGCGCGCAACCGGGGCATCCGCGCCGACCCCGACGAGGTGGTGATCGTCGCGGGCGTCGCCCAGGCCCTCGGGCTCCTCGCGCACGTCCTGCGCGAGGACGGCGTACGGCGCGTCGCGGTGGAGGACCCCGGCTCCCTCGGGGCCCGGCAGCAACTGGAGTACGGGCGGCTGGAGACCGTACCGGTACCGGTGGACGAGGCCGGGCTCGACGTGACCGCCCTCCGCGCGAGCGGGGCCGACGCCGTCCTGATGACCCCGGCACACCAGTTCCCGACCGGAGTCGTCCTCGACGGCGAGCGCCGCCGGGACCTGCTCGGTTGGGCGGCCTCCGGAGGACTGGTCGTCGAGGACGACTACGACGCCGAGCACCGCTACGACCGCGCCCCCGTCCCCGCGCTGCGCGCCCTGCTCCCCGAAGGCGTCTGCTATGCCGGGAGCGTCTCCAAACTCCTCGCCCCCGCGCTGCGGCTCGGCTGGCTGCTGGTCCCGCCGCGGCTGCGCGACCCCGTGATCGCGGCCAAGCGGTACGCCGACCTCGGCAATCCCGTCCTCGCCCAGCTCGTCCTGGCCCGGCTGATGGACTCGGGCGAGCTGGAACGGCACCTGCGGTTCGTCCGGCGCCGCCACCGCCGCCGCCGGGACGCCATGCTCCGGGCCCTCGCCGACCGGCTGCCCGGCGCCCGGGTCCACGGGGCGGCGGCCGGCCTGCACCTCATGGTCACCTTCGACGGCGCCGGCTTCGAGGACACCGACCTGGCCGCGGCGGCCCTGGCCCTCGGGGTCAAGGCCCATCCGCTGTCCTGGCACCGGATGCGACCGGGCCCGCCGGGTCTGATCCTCGGCTACGCGGCCGGTTCCGTGGGCGAGATCGAGGAGGGCATCGCCACGCTGGGCACGGCCCTGGACGCGCTCCCGCGCACCGGGGGACAAGTTTTTCGAGAAGTTCGAGGAGAGAAGCAACCTCCCGGGGGGTCGCGCGTCGTGCGGGGGTGAAGGGTGCGGTCCCGCGCCCCCGACCCGATCGTGGAGAACCACCGTGAAGAACCTGAAGCGCGTCCCCCGCACCGTCCGCCGGGCGGCCGTCACCGCGGCCGCCGCCGGGGCGGTCGTCGCCCTCGCAGGACCGGCCTTCGCCACGGGGGGCTCCGCCGCGCCCGCTCCCGCGTCCAGCGCTTCGCCGAGCGCCGGGCCCGCGGCCGGCGTCTCGCCGAGCGCCGCGCCGAAGGTGCCCGCCGAGGGGGCGAAGCCGAGCCCGTCGGTCAGCGTCCCCGGCAGCATCCCGCCGAGCCCCGCGTCGGAGTCCTCCGTGCCGAGCGCGGCCCCGAGCGTCTCCGCCTCACCCGCCACGCCGGTCGATTCGGAGCTCGCGCATACTGGCTCCTCCGCGACCACCACCGCGCTGGGGGCCGGGGCCGCCGTCCTCGTCGCCGCCGGGGCCGGGACCCTGTACGCCGTACGGCGCCGCGCCAACGGCTGAGGGAACCCGTGCCGCACCTCGTACCGACCGCCGGCCCCGCCATGCCCGTCCTCGACCGGGCGTGGCGGGGCCTGTGGTCGTTCCTGCGCCGCGAGCGCTCCGCCCCGCAGGCGTACCGCTCCTCGTACGAGACCACGTACGGGCCCTCGTACGAGACCCCGTACGGCTCCTCGTACACCTACGACCTGACCGGCCAGGGCGACTTCGGGCAGCCGCCCACCGTCTCCGCGCTGTACCACGCGCACCGGCTGCGCATGGTGCGGCTGGCCGTGCTGCTCGTGGACGACATGGCCACCGCCGAGGACGTCGTACAGGACGCCTTCACCGCCCTGTACCGCCGCCACGGCGAGCACATCACCGAGGTCGACAACGCGCTGGGCTACCTGCGCACCGCCGTGGTCAACACCTCGCGCTCCGTGCTCCGCCGCCGGCGGACCGTCCGGGCCTGGACCCCGCCCCCGGCGGCGCAGATGCCCTCGGCCGAGGCGTCGGTCGTCCTCGACGAGGCGCATCGCGAAGTGTTGGCCGCGCTCGGCCGGTTGAGCCCGCGCCGGCGCCAGGTGCTGGTGTTGCGCTACTGGGCCGAGCTCAGCGAGGCGGAGATCGCCACCACCCTCGGGATCAGCCGGGGAGCGGTGAAGTCGAACGCGAGCCGGGGCCTGGACGCGCTGGAGCGGATTTTGGAGGGACGGATATGAAGCCCACGACGCACGACGGCGAACGCCCCGTCGAGCGGCGGCTGAGGCAGGCCCTCGACGCCCGCACCGCCGAGGTCACCGTGCGCGCGCTGCGGCCCGCCGATCCACCCGGTCCGCAGGTGCGACGGCTGCCCGCGGCCCTCGACCGGCTGCGGGGCCGCAGGCTGTACCTGGCGGGCCTGGGCGTGGCGGCCGCCGCCCTGGCCGGCTACCTGGCCCTCGCCCCGGAGGCCGCGCCGGTGCGCCCGGTGCCGCCGGCCGCTCCGCCCGAGCTCGTCTCGCCGACCCCCTCGCGGTCGTCATCGCCGTCTCCGAGTCCGACGCGGACTGCGACACCGACTCGGTCACCGGGGCCGACGAGGGTGCCGGAATCCGAGTCCCCGACGCCGGGTTCCCCGCCCACTCCGGTCGCGTCGTCGGTCCCGTCCGTCGCGCCCTCGGAGTCCTCGCCCCCGGGGCTCAAGTCCCCCTCTGCGTCCGTGCCTTACTCGCCGAGCCCGTCCCGCTGACCGGCGGGACACCCCATAAGGTGTCCCTGTGGCAGAGGTGAGCGGAGCGTGGGTCGGCGGCCGGTACCAACTCCTTGAGCTGGTGGGCCAGGGCGGCATGGGGCGCGTGTGGCGGGGGCGCGACGAGACGCTCGGCCGGGAGGTCGCCGTCAAGGAGGTGACGCTCCCTCAGGGAGTGGGCGAGGCGCAGCGCGAGGTCCTGCTCCAGCGCGTCATGCGCGAGGCCAAGGCCGCCGCCCGGCTCAACCACCCGGGGATCATCACGGTGCACGACGTGGTCGTGCACGAGGGCGCGCCCGCCATCGTCATGGAGTACGTGACCGGTACCTCGCTCGCCGCAACCGTCGCGCAGGCCGGCCACCTGCCGGCGCGACGGGTGGCGGAGATCGGCGTCCAACTGCTCAAGGCGCTCGGCCGGGCCCACGCCGCCGGCATCGTCCACCGCGACCTCAAGCCCGACAACGTGCTGCTCATGGACGACCGGGTGATCATCACGGACTTCGGCATCGCCCACGTGTCGGACGCCACCACGGCGCTCACCCACACCGGGACGATCATCGGCACGCCCGCCTACATGGCCCCCGAGCAGCTGGAGGGCGAGCCGCCGACCCCCGCCACCGACCTGTGGGCGCTGGGCGCCACCCTGTACGGCGCGGTCGAGGGGGTTCATCCGTTCTCCGCCGAGACCTTCACGGCGCTGTGCATCGCCATCGTCACGCAGGAACCGCGCACGCCGGAGCGGGCCGGGCCGCTGGCGGACGTACTGGCGACGCTGCTGACGAAGGACCCGACCCGGCGGGCCACCGCCGAACAGGCCCTGGCCGCCCTGGAGCCCGTCGCGTACGGCACCGTGCCCGCCCCGAGGCTCCCCGGGCCCCCCGCACCACTTCCGCCCAGGACCACGCCCGCGCCTGCTTCGAGGCGGGCCCGGCCGGTGCCGGTCGTGGCGCCGCGGGCCCGGGCGCGCGCCGCGTCCACCGCGGTCGCTCCCGACCCCGCACCCGTCCCGACGCGGACGAACCGGGCCCTGCTGCTGCGCGGCGGGGCCTGCTTCGCCCTGGTCTGGGCGGGCGCCTTCCTCCTGCCGTGGTCCCGTGCGGAGCAGTGGGTGAGCCTCGCCAAGACGCCGATCATCCTCGCCGTGGCCCTGATACTGGCGGTGGTGAACGCGGCGGTGCGCCCGCGGCTGCACCCCGTGCTGCAATGGCTGGTGTTCGTGGGCGTGAACACCGGGCTCTTCTTCGGGTTGGCCCTGATCCGGGACGGGGCAGCCCCGTCGACCATCCTCAACGGACTCTTCCTGGGCACCTGCTGCTTCATGCTGTGGCGGGTGGCCCCCGGGAGGAACTAGTGCCGTGACCCGGTGAACCTTTCCGGCCACAGCACTAGGCGGTTCCCGAGCCCCGCACCGCGGCCACCAGCGGGGCCAGTTCCGGGCGGAGCGCGGCCTCGTCCAGGGCCTCCCGCAGGGCGGTGTCGTTCGTGGGCCGGGCCTCGGCCAGCAGGGCCAGGCCGGACTCGCTCACGTCGGTGTAGATCCCCCGGCGATCGGTGTCGCAGATGTAGCGGGCCAGCAGCCCGCGGTCCTCCAGCCGGGTGACCAGCCGGGTCGTCGCGCTCTGGCTGAGCACCACCGCGTCCGCCACCTGCTTCATCTGCAGGTGCCCGCCCGGGCCGGAGTGCTGCCGGCTCAACACGTCCAACAGGGAGTACTCGCGCACGCTGAGCCCGTGCCCCGCCTGGAGCGCCCGCTCGATGTGCGACTCGATGCGCCCGTGCAGGAGGGAAAGCGCGCACCAGCCCCGCGCGAGGGCGGTCGGTGCGCTGTCCGTGGCCGTCATGACCCCAGGATAGGACAGAAGCGCAATAGCCCGCGCTTGCAAATATAACGCGTCTGCAATTAATGTGGACGCACGTAAGCCGCGAACGCAACATCCCGCGAAAGCGTCCTCCCCCCTGAAGGGGCTCCCCTCATGCCACTCGCCCTCCTCGCCCTCGCCATCGGGGCCTTCGGGATCGGCACCACCGAATTCGTGATCATGGGCCTGCTGCCCGAGGTCGCCGCCGACTACGGCGTCTCGATCCCCACCGCCGGATTCCTGGTCACCGGCTACGCCCTCGGTGTCGTCCTCGGCGCCCCGCTGATGACCGTCCTCGGTACCCGCGTCCCCCGCAAGCGCATGCTGATGCTGCTCATGGGCCTGTTCATCGCGGGCAACGTGCTTTCCGCGCTCGCCCCCGCCTTCGGCGTCATGCTCGCCGGTCGGGTCGTCGCCTCCCTCGCCCACGGAGCCTTCTTCGGCATCGGCGCGGTCGTCGCCGCCGAGCTCGTCGCCCCCGAGAAGAAGGCCGGGGCGATCGCCATGATGTTCACCGGCCTGACCGTGGCCAATGTGGTCGGAGTCCCGCTCGGCACCCTCGTCGGACAGACCGCCGGCTGGCGCCTCACCTTCCTGATCGTCGCCGCCCTCGGCGTCCTCGGCCTGCTGGGCATCGCCCGACTGGTGCCCGAACTGCCCCGGCCACAGGGCGTCCGCATCCGCCACGAGCTGGCGGCCTTCCGCAACGTCCAGGTGCTCCTCGCGATGGCGATGACCGTCCTCGGCTTCGGCGGGGTCTTCGCGGCGATCACCTACATCACCCCGATGATGACCAACGTCGCCGGCTTCGCCGACACCTCCGTCACCTGGCTGCTCGTGCTCTTCGGCCTCGGCATGGTCGCCGGCAACCTCGTCGGCGGCCGGTTCGCCGACCGCGCGCTCATGCCGATGCTGTACGTGACGCTGGGCGCACTGGCCGTCGTACTGGCCCTGTTCACCCTCACCGCGCACACCAAGGCGGGCGCGGCCGTCACCGTCGTCCTCATCGGAGCCCTCGGCTTCGCGACCGTGCCCCCGCTCCAGAAGCGGGTCCTCGACCAGGCCGCCGGCGCCCCCACCCTGGCCTCCGCCGTCAACATCGGCGCCTTCAACCTCGGCAACGCCCTCGCCGCCTGGCTCGGCGGCCTCGTGATCGCCGCCGGCCTCGGCTGGACCGCCCCGAACCGGGTCGGCGCAGCACTGGCCGCCTCCGCCCTCGCGCTGGCCCTCGTCTCCGGAGCGCTGGAACGCCGTACGGCCTCCCGGAGCGGCCGGATCGTCGCCGCCGGGAACCCCGCGCCCGCCGGCCCCCTCCCCGTCCACCACTGAGCCCCCCGGTCGCGCGCCCGCGTCCCCCGTGCCACGTTGGTACGGGAGACAAAGGTGCGTGATGCGGAATCCGAGGCGGCACAGGAGGGTCCACGTCATCGCGACGGCAACCGCCGCCGCGCTGGTCACCCTCGCCGTCCCGGGCTGTACGGCCGCCTCGGACGAGGCCCGCGCTCCGGCCGCTCCGGCCGCCCCGACGCCCGGCACCAGCGCTCCGACCGGGGACGGCACCGAGCCCATACCCGAGGCCGCCCCCACCCCTTCGCCGACGCGCACCTACCCCCTCTCCGCGGCCCCGCGGACCATACCGGCCGTACGGGAACACGTGCCCGCCCGCGGCCCCGGTTGGAAACCCGCCCCCGGCTCCCGCGTGGTCGTCCCGCAGGAAGACAAGGCGGCCCTGTCCGACGAGGGCCGACTGCTCGCCGGTGAACTGAAGATCGGCTACGCCGAGTCGACGGCCCCTCGGCCGGGCGACGTGGAACTGTCCCTCGGCGACGCGAAATCCGGGCCGCCCGAGTCGTACACCCTCGCAGTCAAGGACGGCCGGGTGCGCGTCACCGGACCGGACGAGGCCGGTGTCTTCTACGGCACCCGCACCCTCAAACAAGCCGTACGAGCCTCCGGTTCGGCCCCCGAGGGCACCGTGCGCGACGCCCCGGCCAAGCCCCAGCGCGGCCTCAACCTCGACATAGCGCGCAAGCACTTCACCCCCGACTGGATCGAGGGCCAACTGCGCGAGATGGCCGACCTCAAGCTCAACCAGCTCGGCCTGCACTTCTCCGACGACCAGGCCTTCCGGATCCAGTCCGACAGCCACCCCGAGATCGTCTCCACCCCGCACCTCACCAAGGCCGAGGTGCGCGGCATCACCGCGCTCGCCGCCCGCCTGCACATCACCGTCGTCCCGGAGATCGACTCGCCCGGGCACCTCGGCGCGGTGCTCCGAGCCCACCCCGACCTGCAACTGCGCGACGTACAGGGCCGGGCCGTCAAGGGGGCGGTGGACATCTCGGACCCGGCGGCGGCCAAGCTCGTCGACGAACTGCTGCGCGAGTACCTGCCGTTGTTCCCCGGCGGGGCCTGGCACCTGGGTGCGGACGAATACCAGGCGCTGGTCTACCGCGATCCGCAGACCTCCTTCCCCCAGCTCGCGACCGCCGCGCGGCAGCGGTACGGGGCCGGCGCCCGCGTACAGGACCTCGCGACGGGCTGGCTGAACGACCGCGCGGCCGTGGTCCGTCCGTCGGGCAAGGCGCTCAAGGCGTGGAACGACGGCTTCTTCTCCGGCGGGGTGGCCACCGCGGCCAAGGACATCCAGGCCGAGTACTGGACCGGCAAGGAGATCGGCGCCCGCCCGCCGCTGGACTACCTGCGCGCGGGCCGCACGGTCGTGAACCTCAACGACGAGTACCTGTACTACGTACTGGGCGAGCCGAACCAGTTCACGTACCCCACCGGCCGACGGATCTACGAGCAGTGGACCCCGCTCGTACTGCGCGGCACCACCGCCGTCCCGGCCACGTACGGGAAGCAGATACTGGGCGGGCGCCTCGCCGTCTGGTGCGACCTGGCGGGCGCCCAGACCCAGGCCCAGGTCGCGGCGGGCATCCGGGTGCCGCTGGCCGCGCTCTCCCAGAAGGTGTGGGACTCCCGCACTCCCACTCTGTCCTGGCCGGAGTTCAAGGCTCTCGCCGACCGGCTCTGAGCGGTTCGAGGCTCCCGAGCGGTCGGGCAAGTCCGCGATCCGCAACGACGTGATCCCGGACTGGTGACGATCGTGATCCGGCCATCGGCATGGCCGAAATCCGCACGCTAGGTTGAGCCGACGCTTCAACCCGGCAGAGGGAGACGACCATGCGAGCGGTACGCGGCCCGCGAAGGACCCGAGGGCGTGCGGCACTCGCCGCCCTGGCGGTCTCCGCATCGCTGGCCCTGACGGCCTGCGGCCCGGCCGGCGAAACGGCCGGGCCCGCCGGGTCGCCCGGCTCCGCGGGCCCGGCCGGCTCCTCGGCCCCCGCCGGCCCCTCCGCCACGGCCAAGGCGCCGACGCCCGCGGCGTCGAAGCCCACCGCCGCGAAGCCCACGGGGACGAAGAAGCCGGCCGCCCCGGGCCCGAGCGCGACCTGCGACCACAAGATGCCGATCGCGCCCGACCTGATCGCGGTCAACCGCTACACCCCGGAGGGCGGCTCGCACAACCTGATCGTCCGGCACGGGAACTGGAGCTGCGGCACCCCCGAAGACGGGGCGCACTTCGAGCCGGTGGGCAAGGAGACCTTCATCCCGATCGCGGAGACCGCCGAGATCACCGCCACCGCCCCGATCGTCGAGGGCTCGGCGCCGAAGAAGATCACGCTCCAGCAGCTCATCGACTGGGTGGTCGCCCACCCCGACGCCGGCCGCCCGTTCCGCTACCACCTGGGCGCCGACGGAGCGATCGACACCCTCGACGAGATCTACCTGCCCTAGGCCCTGTCGTCAAATTCGCGTCTGCCCCGCGGCGCCTGGCACGCACTCTCGCCGCACCGGGCGAAAGCCCAAGTACGTCCAGTACAAGGGCTTCCGCCCGGCACGCCGAGAGCACGCACCAGACGCCGCGGGGCCGCCCTTCGGGCGACGACGGGAATTTGACGACAGGGCCTAGCCCCGGGCACACCTACGGCCAGATGGAGTCGACCCACTCCGGGTGGTCGATGAACGGGTTCCGGTTGTGCTGGTAGGTGTCGTAGATGACCTGGTTGCGGCGCTGCTCGAAGACGTCCGGCGGGTCCATCCGGTTCCACTGCTTCAGCACGCTGATCCGGCCGTGTGCCGGGGCGGTGCCGTTGTTGACCTTGTCGTTCATCTCGAGGTCGGCGAAGCCGTCGCCGCCGTCGTAGCGCACGGCCATGTAGAGCAGCATCCGCGCCACGTCGCCCTTGACGGCGTCGCGCGGCTCGAAGGAGTCGCTGTCGGTGAGGCTGCCCGGAGCCTCGCCGACCGGGCCTCCGCCCAGGTCGAAGTCCTTGTTGCCGCGGGTGCTGTTGACCGTGACGTCCTCGGGGCGCAGGTGGTGGAGGTCGGTGCCCGGGCCGGTGGCGGTGCCGAAGTTCCCGTGGCTCTTGGCCCAGACGTGCTCGCGGTTCCAGTCGTTGGGATCGCCGCCGTTGGTGGACTTCGACTGCGAGCGGCCGGAGTAGACCAGGATGACGTTGTTCGGGTTCGCCGGGTCCTGGTCGGTGACCTTCAGCGCGTTCCACACGCCGTCGTACGTCACCTTGGACTGCACCTTGATGATGTCGTGCAGGGCGGTCTTCAGCGCGGCGCCGGTCTTGCCCTCGGCGGCGGCGTAGTACGCGTCCACCGAGGTGGCGGCCGTGGCGGCCCGGGGAGCCGTGGTGCGCTCCTGGCCGGCGGAGGCGACCGCCGGTATCGCGAACAGTGCGGCCGCCGCGAGGCCGGCGGCCCACGGGGTCAGTCGGGAGATTCTCATGACGTGGGGGTTCCTCTCTACAAACACCGTCCCCACCCTGGGTGTTGGTGGGGTGTCAGGTGGCAGAGCGAGGCTCACATTGTCATGTGCCGTGCAAGTAAAGGCCATGTGTCCGGCGCGCGGACCTTCGTGTGTGCGGCGGCCCGGGCGCGGGCAGGGTAGCGGTGGCCCGGCGGGGCCGGGCCGAGCGTGATGTCCGTACCGTGCACACTCCTACCGGGAGCAGCCCATGGCAGTGAAGATCCTCATCGTGACCGGCGACGCGGCCGAATCGCTGGAGGTCCTGTACCCGTACCAGCGACTTCGCGAGGAGGGGTACGAGGTACACATCGCGGCGCCGGTGGTGAAGAAGCTGCGGTTCGTGGTCCACGACTTCGAGGATGGCTTCGACACCTACACCGAGAAGCCCGGCTACACCTGGCCGGCCGACGTGGCGTTCGCCGACGTGGTGCCGGAGGAGTACGCGGCCGTCGTCGTCCCGGGCGGCCGGGCTCCCGAGTACCTGCGCAACGACCCCGAGGTGCGGCGGATCCTGGCCGCCTTCGCCGACTCGGACAAGCCGATCGCGCAGATCTGCCACGGCCCCCTGATCACGGCCGCGGCAGGCAGCCTGTCCGGGCGCCGGGTGACCGCGTACCCGGCTCTGGAGCTGGACATGAAGGCGGCCGGTGCGGAGTTCGAGGACTCCGAGACCGTGGTCGACGGCACCCTGGTGTCGGCCCGCGCCTGGCCCGACCACTCGCGCTGGATGCGGGAGTTCCTGACGGTGTTGCGCGGCAAGGCCCCGGTGGCCTGACCCGGCGCGAGGTGCCCCCGGCCGACGGGCCGGGGGCGGCTCCATGTCGAGGGCGGTGAAGGGGAGGCTCCCCATTCCCTTGTGAAGTGTCCGGACGCGTGCCTGACGGGGCGGGTGAGGTGTGCTGAGGTGGGCGGGTCAATCGATGTTGCCCACAAGGCAGTTGAAAGGACACCACCGTGACTGGACCCTTGGGTCGGCGCAGGTTCATCGGCGCGGCAGCGGCACTCGGCGGCGCCGCGCTCGCCGGTCCGCTCGCCCCGCTCGCCCAGGCCCGTACGACGGCCGACGGGGCCGCGGCCACCGCCGCGCGACCCGACGCCATCGCCACCCCGGCCGGCTTCCAGCCGGAGGGGATCGCCGTCTCCGGCCGTGGTGTGGCCTACACCGGATCGCTGATCGACGGCTCCATCTACCGGGCCGACCTCGCCACCGGGGTCGGCCGGATCATCACCCAGGGCCAGGGGCCGATGTCGGTCGGCCTGAAGCTCGACGGCTACGGCAGGCTGCTCGTCGCCGGCGGCGACAGCGGGCAGATCCGGGTCGTCCACTCCGGCGACGGCCGGGTGCTGGCCACGCACCAGGCGGCCACCGGCACGACCTTCATCAACGACGTGGTCGTCGGATGCGGCGGGGCCTGGTTCACCGACTCCTTCGCCGACACCGTGTACTTCCTGCCCGTCGGCCGCTCGCTCGCGGGCGCCGACGCCGCACCGCGCGCGCTGCACCTCGGCGGCGAGTGGGTGCCGGTCCCGCCCGGCGGGCAGTACTGGGGCGCCAACGGCATCGAGCGCACCCCCGACGGCCAGGCCCTGCTGCTGGTGCACGACACCGCCGAGGCGCTCTTCCGCGTCGACCCGCGCACCGGGACCGCGACCCGGACCGTCCTCGACGGCGGCTCGGTGGGCAACGGCGACGGGCTCGTGGTCCACGGTCGCACCCTGTACGTCGTACGCAACTGGGCCTACGCCGTGGACGTGTTCACCCTGAGCGGGGACGGCCGCCGGGCCCGGTTCGTCAAGCGGATCACCGACCCGCGCTTCGACGAACCGACGACCGCGGCCGTGTACGGCGACCGGCTCTACGTGGTCAACGCCCGCTTCGACGCCGACTGGGCGGATCCGGCCACCGCCTCGACGATCGTCAGCTGCCCGCTGTGACCGCGGGGGCCGGCTCGTACTTGTAGTCGGCGCCGAAGTTCTTCTGCACCGCCGCCTCCCACGAGCCGTCCGCGATCATCTTCTTGAGCGCATCGTTGATCTTGCCCTGGAGCTCCTTGTTGCCCTTCTTGACACCGATGCCATAGTTCTCGGTGCTCAGGCTCTGGCCCGTCAGCTTGAACTTGCCCTCGTTGCCCTTCCGGGCCACGTAACCGGCCAGGATGGAATTGTCCGTGGTCATCGCGTCGACCAGGCGGTCCTGGAGGGCGACGAGGCACTCCGAGTAGCCGGCGACCTCCAGGGGCTTGGCCGACTTGGGGGCCATGTTGTTCTTGAGGTTGTCGGCCGAGGTGGAGCCGGTGACCGAGCAGAGCCGCTTGGTGGGGGCGTTGAGGTCCTCGGCCTTGGCGATGCTCGTGTCGTCGGCGCGGATCAACAGGTCCTGGTGCGCGACGAAGTACGGGCCGGCGAAGTCGACCTTCTCCTTGCGCTTGTCGTTGATCGAGTAGCTCGCGGCGACGAACTTCACCTCGTTGTACTGCAGCAGCAGCTCGCGGTCGTTGCTGTACACCTGCTTGAACTCGATCTGGTCCGGCTTGTAGCCGAGCTCCTTGGCGATGTACGTGGCGACGTCCACGTCGAAGCCGGTGAAGGTGCCGTCGGACTCGCGCATCCCGATGCCCGGCTGGTCGAACTTGATCCCCACCGCGAGCGTCCCCTTGGCCTCGTCGTCGCCGCCGCACCCGGCGGTGGTGAGGGTGAGGGCGATCACTGCGGCGACCGCACCGGCCTGGGGAACCTTCATCTTGCACTCTTTCTTTGGACGCGGGCGTGCACCGGGATCGCCGGGCGCGTGGAACCGCGGAGACGTGGGGGGACGTCGACACACGTGTACGGAGAAGACGCGTGTACGAGGAAGCTAGGAAGGTGACGGGCTCAGCGTCACTACATCTGAGCAAAACTTGAGGATAACGATCCGTACCGACCGCCGTTCCTGCGGCGCATCGGTACCTGGGCGGGAAAAGGGGCGGAATGGGAACGGGTTCGGTACGGGTCGACGGAAACGCTCTGCTACTGGGAGAAGGGGTGCAGATCCGCTTCATTCGGACCCTGCGGCTGCCCGAATCCGGCACGCACGCGCTGCCCCCGGGGCTGGGGGAGTTCCCGCTGCGCCGCGTGGAGGACTACCCGGACACGGTGCCGCCGGAGTGGCTGGCGAAGGGCGGCGTGATGCTGCCCGTGTACCTGCGCGAGGCGATGTGGCTGAGCTTCGGCGGGACCCGTGAACCGGCAGCGCTCCAGGTCGGGGTCGGCAAGGTCTGCGCCGTCTCGGGCGAGCGCTGGACGGGGCGGCTCGCGCGCGGCCCGCAGAACTACCTGGTGCTGCCCCGGCAGCCGTGGCTCGACGGGATCAACTCGGGGGACGGGACGGTGCGCCAGTTCGTCGCCGTACCGCTCGGGCTCGGCGCCACGGTCGAGGGCCAGGTGACCGGTGAGGAGACCACCGGCGGTGTGCAGCTCCAGGCGTTCCCGCTGGGGCCGGTGGCGCTCGCGGAATGGCGCCGGGCGGAGTCGGCCCGGGTGATGCCGCCGAGGGCGGACGGCGCCGCCGTGTACGGGGCTCCGCCGGCGCCCGGGTCCTTCGGCGGCGCCCCGATGCCCGCCATGATGTCCGCGCCGATGGCCCCCGGCGGGGCTCCCGGCTCGGCTGTTCGGCGGGGCCCTGCCACGCCGCCCGCGGCTCCGGCGATGGGGCTCGGCGTGGGCGGCTCCATGCGCCAGGAGGTCTACCGGGACGATCGCCCGCTGTCCGACTGGGCCGAGGAGCCGGCCGCGCGGGTCTTCGTCCACCTGGTGACCCCGCCCGCGTGGCGGCGTATCACCGGGGAGGACGCGCCGCCCTCGCCGATCGACCGGGCCGCCTACACCAAGGCCGGGCTGCCCTGGTTCGACTACTACGACGAATCCGCCGCCGACCTCGCCCCGGC
Source organism: Streptomyces sp. NPDC059874 (assembly GCF_042731135.1). Classification (NCBI taxonomy): domain Bacteria; kingdom Bacillati; phylum Actinomycetota; class Actinomycetes; order Kitasatosporales; family Streptomycetaceae; genus Streptomyces; species Streptomyces sp. NPDC059874. Next base: position 921 of record NZ_JBHWJY010000128.1, on the reverse strand, counting down.
CGACTCCCTGAGCCAGGTCAAGCCGGTCGGGGAGTGGCTCGGCGACGACCACACCCCGTGGGCCGAGCCGACGCCCGGCCAGGTCAAGCCGCTCGGGAACGCCCCGCGGCCGGGCAAGCCCGTGCAGGACGGCGACTGGTAGGGCGACCGGGTGCGGCGACGGGTGGCCGGACGCGGGGTCGACTGGCCGGGAACGTACGGTCGTTCGGGCCGGCCCCGGGTCCGCGTGGGATCATGGCCGGGCCATACCCGTTGAACGGAGGGGGAGTTCGGTGACCGGTGTACGCAAGGGCCTGGCCAAGGTGGAGGTCGCACTGAGGTGGGACCCCAGCCCCGCCGGCACGCCCGCGAACGACCTCGACATCGTCGCCGCCGTCTACGGGGCGGCGGACCTCCACCGGGAACCGGTCCAGCTGGTCCACTTCGGCAGGCGCTCGCCCGACGGCACCATCACCCTGAACCGGGACAGCCACACCGGCCAGGGCTTCGGCTTCGACGAGGTGATGACGATCGAACTGGAGCGGATGGCCGAGCAGCTCCGCCGGGTCGTCGTCGGCGTGGTGATACAGAACGCCCTCGCGGGCGTGGGAACGGGCGCGGACCCGGGCCGGGCGAAGACCTTCGCCGACATCGCCGGTACGGGCTTCCGGATCCGCGAGGGTCACACCGACCTCGCCCAGGGCGACTTCGGCTCCGTGTCGACCGCCACGGCGGCCACGGTCGCCGAGTTCCTCCGCGACGCATCGGGCGCCTGGTCCCTCGACGCCCGGGTGCGCGGCTTCGACGCCGACCCGGAGGAGTACACCCGGGCCATGGGCTCCGTGGGCTAGACGAGTAAGTCCGAAGTCTTCGGGCGCATGAAGCGAGGGTCTCGTTGATCCGTTTGTGACGACAGATCTCGAAACCCTCGCGACAGCACTG